>NZ_JBFAXR010000024.1:0-79888 GCF_040680895.1 Streptomyces sp. NPDC051940
CGAGGGCGATGATCGTGGAGGCGCCGGGGGAGAGGCTGAGCGGAACGCTCACCCGGCCGGAGCCCCCGCCGCCCCGCCCGCCCCCTCGGCGCCCGCGGCCCCCGCGCCGGCCGCCCCGGCCACCGGCAAGATCAACCTCGACAAGGGCCGCGTCAGCCTCCAGAAGAACCAGACCGTCTCCCTCGTCAAGGGCGGCCGCCCGCTGCTCTCCTCGGTGAAGATGGGCCTCGGCTGGGAGCCCGCCTTCGGCTCCGGCCGCCGGGCGAAGTCCATCGACCTCGACGCCTCGGTCATCGCGTACGGCCCGCAGCGCAACCACGTCGACTCGTGCTTCTTCGGCAAGCTGCAGATCCTGAACGGCGCGGTCCAGCACTCCGGCGACAACCTCACCGGCGAGGGCGCCGGCGACGACGAGGTCATCACCGTCCATCTCGGCGGCCTCCCGCCGGAGGTCACGGGCCTGGTCTTCACCGTGAACTCCTTCTCCGGCCAGAAGTTCACCGACGTGGCCAAGGCGTACTGCCGACTGCTGGACGCCCAGACCGGCGAGGAGCTGGTCCGCTTCGACCTGACGTCCTCCGAGCCGCGCACGGGCGTGATGATGGCGAAGCTGATCCGCCAGTACAGCGGCGAGTGGGAGATGACCGCCATGGGCGACTACGTCGACTCCCGCACCGTCCGCGGCATGATCAAGCCCGCCGGCTCCGCCCTCTGACGCGCCCGGGCGTGGCGGCTCCCCCCTGCCGCCACGCCCGCGGGCCCGGGCTCCTACACCTCCTCCCGAACCGCCTCCCGCCCCGGTTCGCCGACGGGCGACGGCGCCACGGCGCCCCGCCGCGGGAAGCCCACCGCCGCTGTCACCGCGCCCAGCGCCGCGACCGCGCACACCACCCAGAACGCCGCGCGGAAGGCGTCCACCGCACCGTCCGCGGCGCCGAGCCGCGAGACGAGCACCGTCGACACCGCCGCCACGCCCACCGCCGCCCCGATCTCGCGGAACGTCTCCACGAGCCCGGACGCCAGCCCCGTCATCGCGTCCGCGACCCCGGACAGCGCCCCGATCTGCGCGGCCGGAGCCGCCAGCCCGCCGGCGATCCCGGCCAGCGCCAGCGCCGGCAGCAGATCGGTGGCGTAGTGCGCGTCGGCCGGCACCCGCGTCAGCAGCAGCATCGCGACCGCCAGCAGCGCCTGCCCCGCGACGAGCAGTCGCCGTACCCCGAACACCGCCGCGAGCCTGCCGCCGGTGGCCGCCGCCGCGACGAACGACGTCGCCGACGTCGCCAGCCACGCCACCCCCGTACGCGTCGGGGAGTACCCCAGCCCCTGCTGCATCAGCAGCGTGCCGAGGAAGATGAACGAGAAGAACGCGCCGAAGGTGAAGAACGCCGACAGGTTCGCCGCGACCAGCGTGCGGTTGCGCACCGCGGCGCCGGGCACCAGCGGTGAGCGGGAGCGCGTCTCGATCCGGGCGAACGCCGCCAGCAGCATGGCCGCGCCCGCGAACAGCCCGAGCGCCGCCGCCGAGCCCCAGCCGTCGTCCGCCCCGCGGTTGAGGGCGTAGACGAGCAGCAGCAGGCCCCCGGTGACGGTGACCGCCCCGGCGACGTCGAAGCGTTCCGTGCGTTCGCCCCGCGCGTCGGCCGGCAGCACGAACGCCGCCAGCGCGATCAGCACGGCGCCGACGGGGACGTTGATCAGGAACACCCAGCGCCAGCCCGGACCGTCCGTCAGCAGCCCGCTGGCGATCACCCCGACCGACGCCGAGATCCCCGCCGTTGCGCCGTACAGCCCGAGCGCCCGGTTGCGCGCGCCGCCTTCCGCGAAGGTCACCGCGAGGATCGACAGCGCGGCCGGCGGGATCAGCGCCGCCCCGAAGCCCTGCAGCGCCCGGGCGGCGATCAGCAGCTCCGCGGACTGCGCCACGCCCGCGACGAGCGAGGCCAGCGAGAACAGCGCCAGCCCGGTCAGCAGCACCCGGCGCCGCCCCAGCAGATCGGCCAGCCTGCCCCCGAGCAGCAGGAAACCGCCGAGCATCAGCCCGTAGGCGACGACCACCCACTGCAGCGAGCCCTGCCCCATGGCGAGATCCCGCTGGATCGACGGCAGGGCGACGTTCACGATGGCGATGTCGAGTACGACCATGAACTGCGCCGCGCAGGCCAGCAGCAGGACCATGCCGCTGCCCGCGGCGCGTGTGGCTTCCCTGTGCGCAGTCATGTCAGTCGTCCAGACTTCCGAGCGTCAGATTGACGGTCGTGCCCGTCAGCCCGCTGGCCCGGTCCGAGGCCAGGAAGGCGGCCACCTCCGCCATCTCGGCGGGCGTCATCAGCCGGTGCGGATGGGTGCGGGACGCGAGCGTCTCCTGCCACTGCTCCCACGTCACCCCCATGGCCTCGGCGCGCGGTTCGAACGCCTCCCGGATCGTGGCGGTCTCCGGCATCGCCTGCGGGCGCACGCCGACGACCCGTACGCCGTACGGGGCGAGTTCCGCGGAGAGGCTGCGGGTCAGCGACTCCTTCGCGGCCATCGCCGGTCCGTACCCGCCGACATGCGGGACGCCCGTCCGGCCGAGCAGCGCGGTGCACGTCATGATCACGCCCGAGCCCTGGGCGGTCATCCGCCGGGCCGCCAGACGGGCGGTCAGGAAGTACGACGTGGTGTACGCCGCGATCGGCCCGGCGAACCGCTCCGCGTCCAGCTCGGTCAGCGGGACGCCCACGACCCCGGTGTTCCGGATGCCGATCGCGTTGAACGACACGTCGATCCGGCCCGCCTCCCCGGTCACGGCCCGCAGATGGCGGTCCACGGCCTCCTCGTCGAGCGCGTCCACCTCCGCCGCGGTGGCCGAGCCCCCGTCGGCCTCGATCTCCTTGGCGAGGGCCGCGACGGGATCGAGCCGGCGCCCGGTGACGTACACCCGGGCCCCCTCCCGCGCGAAGGCCCGCGCCACCGCCCCGCCGACCGCGCCCCCGGCCCCGTAGACCACGGCGACCTTGTCCTTGAGCAGCATGTCCGTATCCCTCCATCGGCCCGGCGGCCGCTCCGCCGGTGCTGTCGGAGATCGAGACACCGCGGTCCGTACGGAATGGGCGCGGGCCCAGGGCCTGTCTTTCGGGTCTTGCCGCCTGTGACTGGGTGGTGTGGTGCGGGGTGGCCGATCGGCACAGGTCAGGCAGGGCGCGCCCGCCGCGCAGCGGAGTTGAGAGCGTGGGGGAGCGCGTGCCGGGCGGCGCGCACCCCGGCAAGATCCGAAAGACAGGCCCTTCGGGCGCCCAGTTCGGGTGCCGGGCGGTGTCGGTACATGAGGGAGACGATGGAGCGGGACGGAAAGAGGTGACGCCACGGTGGACACGGTGACGGCCGGCCTCCTCGGCAGGGCGAGGGCCGGCGACGGTGAGGCGTTCCGGCAGCTGACCGAGCCGTACCGGCGGGAGCTGCACGTGCACTGCTACCGGATGCTCGGCTCGCTGCAGGACGCCGAGGACGTGCTGCAGGACACCCTGCTGGCCGCCTGGCAGGGGCTCGGCGGCTTCGAGGGGCGCAGCTCGCTGCGCCGCTGGCTCTACAAGATCGCGACCAACCGCTGCCTCAACGCCCGCCGCGCGGCCGCCCGGCGCCCGGTCAAGGAGTGGGAGATGCCGAACGTCGATCCGCCCGAGCCGACCCGGCTGGGGGAGGTGCTCTGGCTCGAGCCCTATCCGGACACGCTCCTGGCGGGAGCGCTCGACGTGCCGCTGGGGCCCGAGGCCCGCTACGAGCAGGCCGAGTCGATCTCGCTGGCCTTCGTCACCGCGCTGCAGCTGCTGCCGCCCCGCCAGCTGGCCGTGCTGATCCTGCGCGACGTCCTCGGCTACCACGCCGCCGAGGTGGCGGACATGCTCGACTCGACCGTCGACTCGGTCAACAGCGCCCTGAAACGCGCCCGGGCGGGCCTGGCACGCCGGCTGCCGCCGGCCGGCGGCGGCGGACCGGCGCCCGAACCCGGCTCACCCGAGGAGGAGGAGCTGGTGGGGGCGTTCGCCTCCGCCTACGCGGCCGGGGACCTCGAGGCCGTACTCGCCCTGCTCACCGACGACATCTTCCTGTCCATGCCGCCGATCCCCCTGGAGTACCAGGGCCGCGAGGTGGTGGCGCGCTTCCTCGGACGGGTCTTCGGCTCCGGGCGGCGGGTGGAACTGCTGCCGACGCGGGCCAACGGGCAGCCGGCGTTCGGGGTCTATCTGCACACGCCGAGCGGCGTCCGGCACGGCTCGGGCCTGTTCGTGCTCACCCTCGCCGGCGACCGGATCCGCGCCTTCACCCGCTTCGAGAGCGCGGTACTGCCGTGGTTCGGCCTGCCGAGGTCGCTGCCCCGGTAGGCCCCGGCACGGCCGTCAGAGCCGGCGCGTCGCCAGCGTCAGCCGGTCGCGGGCGTCGAAGAGGGCGTCGCGGATCATCTGCTCGTGCGCCGGGGTCAGCCGGGCCACCGGCACCGAGCAGCTGATCGCGTCGCGGGCCGGGGTGCGGTACGGGATGGCGACGCCGAAGCAGCGCAGGCCCAGGGTGTTCTCCTCGCGGTCCACGGCGTAGCCCTGCTCGCGCACGGCGTGCAGCTCCTCGATGAGCTGCTCGCGGTCGGTGATGGTGTGCTCGGTCAGCGACTGCAGCGTCCCGGGGAGCAGCTTGCGCACCTGCTCGTCCGTGTACGTCGCCAGGATCGCCTTCCCCAGCGAGGTGGAGTGCGCGGGCAGCCGGCGGCCGACCCGGGTGAACGGGCGCAGATAGTGCTGGGACTGGCGGGTCGCCAGATAGACGACGTTGGTGCCGTCCAGGCGCGCCAGGTGGATGGTCTCCGTCGTGTCGTCCGACAGCCGGTCCAGCGTCGCGCGGGCCGCCGCGACCACCTCGTCGCCATCGATGTACGAGGTGCCGACCAGCAGCGCCCGTACGCCGATGCCGTACCGTGTGCCCGTCGCGTCCGTCTCCACCCAGCCCAGCTCGGTGAGGGTGCGCAGCAGCATGTAGAGGCTGGACTTGGGGTAGCCGACGGCCAGCTGGACGTCTGCGAGAGAATGCATCCCGGGGCGGCCCGCGAAGTACTCGAGCAGCTCCACGGTGCGGACCGCCGACTTGACCTGGCCGCCGCCGGCGGCTGTGCTCTCACCAGCGCTCATGTCTGCAGTCGGCATCGCGCTTGACCCCTCACTCGGTTGATGAAGACAGTAGGCCCGCAATACAGTCCCGGTATTCACGGATGAGGACTGTGTTCAGCATATCGAACGCCTGAGGAACGCGCCCTGTTCGTGAGGCAAGCAGAACTGGAGGGAAACCGCGTGACCGCACCAGTGTGGAGTGTCGACCCCCGGACCGGGAAGAACCGGGAGCATGTGGCCGACGAGGCCGGAGCCGAGGAGGTCGACCACGTCGTGCGCGCCGCGCACGCCGTCCGCGGCGCGCTCGCGGACCGCACGCTGCGCTCGGCGCTGCTGCGCGCCGCGGCCGACCTCCTCGACGAGCACGCCGAGCACGTCGTCGAGGCCGCCGACGCGGAGACCGCGCTCGGCCCCGGCCGGCTCTCCGGCGAGCTGGCCCGTACGACGTACCAGCTGCGCGCCTTCGCCAAGGCCGTGGACGAGGGCGGGTTCCTCGACATCCGGATCGACCACGCGGACGCGGGCCTGACCCCGCCGCGGCCCGATCTGCGCCGCTGGAAGGTGCCGCTGGGCGTCGTCGCCGTCTACTCGGCCAGCAACTTCCCGCTGGCCTTCTCCGTGCCCGGCGGCGACACCGCCAGCGCGCTCGCCGCCGGCTGCCCGGTCGTCGTCAAGGCCCACCCCGACCACCCGGCCACCTCCGAGCTGTGCGCCGCGCTGCTGCGCCGCGCCGCCGCCGAGACGGGGCTGCCGGAGGAGGTCGTGGCCGTGGTGCACGGCTTCGACGCGGGCGTGGAGCTGGTGCGCCACCCGCTGGTCGCGGCGGCCGGCTTCACCGGGTCGATACGGGGCGGGCGCGCGCTCTTCGACGCGGCGGCGGCGCGGCCGAAGCCGATCCCCTTCCACGGCGAGCTGGGCTCGCTCAACCCGGTCCTGGTCACCGAGGCCGCGGCCGCCGAGCGCGCCGAGGCGATCGGCGCCGGGCTGGCCGGCTCCCTGACGATGGGGGTGGGGCAGTTCTGCACCAAGCCGGGCCTGGTGCTGGTGCCGGAGGGCGAGCCGGGGGAGCGGCTGCTGAAGTCGCTGACCGCCGCCGTCTCCGACACCGAGCCGGGCGTGATGCTCGACGCGCGCATGCGGGACGCGTTCGTCGCGGGCGTCGCCGCGCGGGCGCAGCTGCCGGGCGTCGACTCGCCGGTGACGGCGGGCGCGGGCAGCGAGCACACCGTGAGCGCGGGCTATGTCACCGTCCCCGCCGCCGGGTTCGGCGACGACCACGGGCTGCTGCTCGAGGAGTGCTTCGGCCCGGTCACCGTCGTCGTGCGGTACACCGACGCCGCCGAGGCCCTGGACGTGCTGGGCCGGCTCGAGGGCAACCTCACGGCCACCCTGCACCTGGCCGAGTCCGAACGCGGCGCGGACGCCGCCGCGTTGCTCGCCGAGCTGACGCCGCTGGCCGGCCGCGTCCTCGTGGACGGCTGGCCGACCGGGGTGGCGGTCGCCCCCGCACAGCACCACGGCGGCCCCTACCCGGCGACGACGTCCACCTCGACGTCCGTCGGCGGTACGGCGGTCGAGCGCTGGCTGCGCCCCGTCGCGTACCAGAACGCGCCCCAGGAACTGCTCCCGGAGGAGCTGCGCGACGCCAACCCGCACGGCGTGCCGCGCCTGGTCGACGGCGTACGGGAGGGCTGAGCGCGATGCGGATACCCGAGCTCCCCTTCGACCTCGCCCCCGAGGGCCCCGCGGCCGACTGGTCGTACGACGGCGGTGTGCTGCACGCCGCCGCGGGGCCGCTGCAGGACCGCTTCGCCCCGCCGAGCGGTGAGGACCTCGCGAAGGACGCCCCGCGGCTGCTCGGCCGCCCGCCGGCCGGCGACTTCCAGCTGTCGGCCCGCGTACGGGTCGGCTTCGCCGGCGACTTCGACGCGGGCGTGCTCTATCTGGCGGTGGCGGGCGACCAGTGGGCGAAGCTCTGCTTCGAGCGCTCCCCGCACCGGCCGTGGGTCTGCACGGTGGTCACCCGCGGCGTGTCCGACGACGCCAACGCCTTCGAGGTGGACGGCGACACGTGCTGGCTGCGCCTCAGCCGGACCGGCCGCGCCTTCGCCTGCCACGCGTCGGCGGACGGCGAACGGTGGACGTTCGTCCGCCACTTCGCCCTGGGTACGGAGGAGGAGGCCGCGGCGGCGTTCGTGGGCTTCCTCGTGCAGTCCCCGACGGGTGAGGGCTGCGAGGTGTCCTTCGACCGGATCGCGTTCCGGACGGAGCCGCTGAAGGACCTGAGGGACGGTTCGTAACCCATGACCGGCCGTGTCACGGCGGACGACGTCGCCCACGCCGTCCGCCTCGCCGTCGAAGCCCTGCGGGCGGTGCCCGAGCCCGACTGGGCGGCCCCGGCGGGCTCCCTGGAGTGGGACTGCTGGGAGACCGCCGAGCATCTGGCGGACGACCTGTTCTCGTACGCCCTCCAGCTCGGCCCCGCCCGGCCGCCGCAGGACACGCACGTCCCGGTCGCCTGGCGCCGCGAGCGGCCCGGCGGGCCGGCGAGCGTCGTCTTCGTGGACCGCGAGGCGGGAACGGACGGGCTGCTGCAGGTCATCGAGGCCTGCGGCGCCCTGCTGACCGGTGTCGTGGCCACCGTGCCGTCCCTCGTTCGAGCGCACCACGTCTGGGGCGCCTCCGATCCCGAGGGCTTCGCCGCCATGGGCGTCACCGAGACCTTGGTGCACGCCCACGACATCACGCAGGGGCTCGGCGGCGGCTGGTCACCCGACCCGAGCCTGTGCGCCAAGGTGCTGGGCCGGCTCTTCCCGGACGTCCCGCTCGGCGCCGAGCCGTGGCCCACGCTCCTCTGGGCCACCGGCCGCGGTGATCTTCCAGGTCGGGAGCGGCGTACGCGTTGGCGCTGGTACGGCGCCCCGTAAGCGATTTCGGGGCCGCCCCGGAGGCTGATTCGAACGGGAGATCTTCACCCCACTCGATCGTGTAGCGGGCCCCCCATAAACCCCATTCGTCCCACAGGATGTGTCCGCAAGAGGGCCCGGGGTGGGCCCGGACTCCCGTGGGAGGACATCACCATGAGCCGGTTCCGGCGGGTGGCCGCGGCAGGTGCGGCGGCCGTTTCCATCACCTTCGCCCTGCCGAGTAGCGGCAGCGGTGCGGAGACCGCGCCCCGCGTGGATCTCCGGCTGCTCGTCGTCGATGACGGCGGGCCCGCCGTCGGAGCCATCGCTGACGAGCTGAAGAGCGCCGGCACGCCGTACACGGCCGTGCGGCTGGACGACGCGGGCCGCCCCCGCATCGACGCGGCGTTCCTCAGCGACACCGTCGACGGACGCAAGCGCGCCAAGTACCAGGCCGTGGTGCTGCCCAACGACAACCCCTTCGGCGCCGGTTCGAGCGAGATGGACGCGCTCGCGTCGTACGAGAAGACCTTCGGGATCCGGCAGATCGACGCGTACACCTACGCCCGCCCCGAGGTGGGCCTGCAGGCGCCGGCGTACAGCGGCAGCCTCGACGGCGTCACCGCCCAGCTCACCGCCGCCGCGAAGAGCGGGCCCTTCGGCTATCTGCGGGGCGCCGTGCCCTTCGAGGACAACGACCCGCAGATCGGCGAGAGCTACGGCTACGCCGCCCAGCCCGCCGGACCGGAGTTCACGCCGTACGTCGAAGTCCCCGGGCAGGGCAGCATCGTCGGCGAGTACGTCCACGACGGGCGCCGCGAGCTGGTCGTCACCTTCGTCTACAACCAGTACCAGCAGCAGTTCCGGCTGCTCGCCCGCGGCATGGTCGAGTGGGCCACCCAGGGCATCCACCTCGGCGCCGACCGCAACTACTTCGCCGTCCACGTCGACGACGTGTTCGGCGCCGACGACCGGTGGAACACGGAGTACAACTGCACCCCGGGCGATGTCGACTGCTCGACCCCCGGCCTGCCGCAGAACCCGATCCGGATGACCAAGGCCGACGCCCAGTACGCCAAGTCCTGGTCCGCGGCCGCCGGCTTGACCCTGGACATGGTCTACAACGGCGGTGGCAGCGAGGTCTTCAAGGCCGCCAACGGCGGCGCCGACCCGCTCACCGACCAGCTCGTCGCGGACCGCGCCGCCTACCGCTGGACCAACCACACCCTGGACCACACCTACCTCGGCTGCGTCCAGGACGTCAGCGTCGTCCCCTGGCGCTGCGCGACGGACACCGCCGGCAACACCCAGTGGGTCACCCGCGACCACATCACCCAGCAGATCGCCGACAACCGCGCCTGGGGCCAGCGCAAGAGCCTGCCCCTGGTCACCGGCGAACTCGTCACCGGCGAGCACTCGGGCCTGAAGACCCTGCCCCAGCAGCCCACCGACAACCCCAACCTCGGCCCCGCGCTCAACCTCACCGGCATCACGTCGCTCGCCAGCGACAACTCCCGCGAGTCCGGGCAGCGGCAGATCGCCGGCGCCCGCACCGTGCCGCGGTTCCCGATGAACGTCTTCTACAACGCCGGACGCGCCGCCGAGCAGGCCGACGAGTACAACTGGATCTACGCCCGCCGGGCCGACGGCGGCAGCGGCATCTGCGAGGACAACCCGCTGACCACCACCTGTCTGCCCGCCCCACTCGACACCGCCACCGGCTACCAGTCGTACATCGTGCCGATCGAGACCCGGATCGCGCTGGGCCACGTCACCGCCAACAACCCGCGGCCGCACTTCATCCACCAGTCCAACCTCGCCGAGGACCGCATCGCCTACCCGGTGCTCGACGCCGTCCTCGCCCGCTACCGCGCCCTGTTCGCCGACAACACGCCGGTCGTCAACGACCGCCAGCGCGATCTGGGCACCGAGCTGACGCGCCGCGCCGACTGGGCGGCGGCGGTCGCGGCCGGCAAGGTCACCGCGTACCGCGTCGGCGACACCGTCACGATCAAGGCGCCCGCCGGGGTGAAGGCCACCGCCACCATGCCGCCCGGCACCCGGCAGACCGCGCTGCTCTACTCCGCCCCCTTCGGCGCCGCGTACGCCGGGCTGACCTCCGGCTGGGTCGCGCCGACGCTGCTGTCCGACACCGTCACCCTCAAACTGGCCGCCGCTCCCGCCACGACCAGCGGCGCCACCTCGCTCACGGCCGGCACCGAGGCCCCGGCCGGCGCCCCGATGCCGACCCCCGCGGGCGTCAGCGAACCGGTCCCCGCCGGACCCGGCGACGAGACCCGCGGCTGAGGAAGGGCACGGACAGCACGGAAACGGCACCATGTTCACTTCGCTCGAGGCCCTGCGCCACTGCGCCGACCGCATCACCCTGCTCACCGAGGGCACCTACCCGCACAGCCAGGGCGGCGTCAGCGTCTGGTGCGACCAACTGGTCCGGGCCATGCCGGAGTTCGACTTCCGGATCCTCGCCCTCACCGGCACCGGCCGCGAGCCGCGCAGCTGGCAGCCGCCCGCCACCCTCGGCGAGGTCACCACCCTGCCCCTGTGGGGCCCGCCGCCCGCGGGCCGGGCCCCCCGGGGCCGGGAGCGGCGGGAGTTCCTGGCGGACTACGAGGGCTTCCTGACGGCCCTCACCGACCCCTGGGAGGAGGAGCGCTTCGCACCCGGCCTGTACGCCCTGGCCGAGTGGGGCCGGCGGGGGCGGCTCTCCGCCGCCCTGCGCTCGGAGCCGGCGGTGCGGCTGCTGCACCGCGTGTGGACCGCGCCCGGGTTACCCACGGCGGCCGCGGGGCCCAGCCTGCACGACGCGCTCCAGGCCGCCGACCTGCTCGAACACGCCCTGCGCCCGCTGCACGCCCCGCTGCCCCGCACCGGGCTCACCCACGCGGTGAGCGGCGGCCTCGCGGCGCTCCCCGGGCTCGCCGCCCGCGCCTTCCACGACGTGCCGCTGCTGCTCACCGAGCACGGGCTGTATCTGCGCGAGCGCTATCTCGGCTACCGCGCCGGGACCTACCGCTGGCCGGTCAAGGCGCTGCTGCTCGGCTTCTTCCGGCTGCTCACCCGCGAGACCTACCGGGCGGCCGCCCTGGTCACCCCCGGCAGCGACTACAACCGGCGCTGGGAGGAGCACGGCGGCGCCGCGCGGATCAGGACCGTCTACAACGGCGTGGACCCGCAGGCGTTCCCGTTCGCCGGCCCGGAGCCCGCGGAGCCGACCCTCGTCTGGGCCGGGCGGATCGACCCGATCAAGGACCTCGAGACGCTCATCCGCGCCTTCGCCCTGGTGCGCGCGGAGATCCCCGAGGCCCGGCTGCGGGTGTTCGGAGGCACCGCCGCGGACGCCGCCGGCTATCGCCGGCGGTGCGTCGGGCTGGCCGCCGAACTGTGCGGTGAGGAAGGGGATCCGGTCGTCTTCGAGGGCCGCGTCCCCGACATCCGCGACGCGTACGCGGCGGGGAACGTCGTGATGCTCTCCAGCATCAGCGAGGGCTTCCCCTTCACCCTCATCGAGGCCATGTCCTGCGGCCGGGCGACGGTCTCGACGGACGTCGGCGGGGTGCGGGAGGCCGCGGGCGACGCGGGTCTCGTCGTACAGCCGCGGGCGCCGCAGGCGATGGCGCGGGCCGCGCTGGAGCTGCTGCGCGATCCGGACCGGCGGGCGGCGATGGGGGAGGCGGCGCGGCTGCGGGTCATCGACCAGTTCACGCTGCGGCAGACGATCGACACCTTCCGCGGGATCTACCTCGAACTCCTCGACCTGAAGCGGACGCACGACGCCATGCCGGCGCCGGACGGGAAGGGGGGCGCTGTCATGACGTCCGTTCAGGGAGGCCGGCGGTGAGCGGCCCCCTCTGGCTCGTACCGAACGGGCAGGCCGAGCCGCTGCCCACGCTCGCCGGGCGGCTCATGGAGGTGTGCGGGGCCGCCGTGCACCCCGACGAGATCGCCGCCGTGCTGGAGTCCGAGGGACTGACCGACGACCAGGTGCGGGAGCGCTACGGGCGCCGCTCGGTCTTCGATCTGGCCGCCGAGCTGTACGAACGCGCCCCCCGGCGCTACCCCGAACCGGAGCCCGCCCCCGACCCGTGGCAGACGGATCCCTGGCGGTGCGTGCTGCGCGGCGTACTGTTCGCGCTGCCCGGCCTCGGCTACGTGCTGGGCGCCCGGCTGCTGCCCGGCGGCGAGCCCGACGTCCTCGGCCTGCCCGCGGGCGGCGCCGTCCTCGCCGTGTCCGTCCTCTTCGGCTGGGCCTGGAACCAGGCCCTCGCGCACCGCGCCTACCTCCTCATCGCCTCCGGCGACGGAGGGCGCGCGGCCGCGGCCCGCTGCCTGCTCATCGGGGCGCCGCTGGGCGCGCTGGCCGTCGGCATCCCCGCGCTGGTCCTGCCGGACGACGCGGCGGCGGGGGTGTTCGCAGCCGGGCAGTCCTGCTATCTGGGCGCGGCCACCGTGCTGCTGGTCCTCGGCGGGGAGCGGCTGCTGCTCGCGGCGCTCAGCCCGACCGTGCTGGGGGCGGGCATCGTGGCCGTGGGTGGCCTGGCGGACGGCGTCGCGGTCATCCTGCTCGCGGCGACCGTCGCCCTGGCCGTGGTGGCCGCCGCCGGGGTGGCGGGCCGGGCCGTGCTGGAGGAGTGGGCGGCCCGCCCGTCCGGCGCCGAGAAACCCGTACGCGACCAGCTGAGCCCGCCGCTGCCCGCCGCCGCCTCACTCCCGTACGGCCTCTTCGGCCTCGCGGCCGGACTGCTCACCCTCACCACCGCCCTCGGCGGTGTCCTGCGCTACGGCGCCGGCACCCCGCTCGCGGGCACCGCCACCCTCGCCCTCACCCTCAGCATGGGCGGCGCCGAATGGCTGATGTACCGCGTACGCGGCAACAGCCTCGCCGCCCTGCGCCGCGGCCGCACCGTCGCCGGCTTCCACGCGGGCGTGGGCGGCGTGCTGCTCACCGCGCTCGCCGCACAACTCGCTCTGCTGCTGGGCCTGGGCCTCGCCCTGCAGCGCTCGTCCGGACCCGCCCTGGCCTCACTCGCGGCCCTGGGCACCGTCCTGTGGCTGGCCCTGCTGCTGCAGGCGTTCGGTACCGCCTGGCCGCCGGCGCTGATCTGCGCCGCTGCGGCCGTCACCGAACTCGCCCTGCTCGGCAACCACGCCGCCACCCCCGCCACCGCCCAGCTCGCCGTCGCGGGCTGTGCGGCGGGCGCCCTGCTCGCCCTGGCGGCAGGCGTCCTCGGGCGCGCCACCTCGCACCGCTGAGCGTGGGAACAACCGCACCATGTAAGGAGACCCGTCCCATGACCACCGCTCTCGCCGCTGTCACCGGCGCCGAAGGCTTCATCGGCTCACACCTCGTCGAGGCGCTCGTCACCTCCGGCCACCGGGTGCGCGCCATGGCGCAGTACAACTCGTGGGGCTCCCACGGCTGGCTGGAGGCCCTGCACCCGGACGTCCTCGGCCAGGTCGAGGTCGTCCTCGGCGACGTCCGCGACCCCGGCTCCGTCCAGGACCTGGTGGAGGGCGCCGACTGCGTCTACCACCTCGCCGCGCTGATCGCGATCCCGTACTCCTACCGGGCCCCGCACTCGTACGTCGAGACCAACGTGCTGGGCACCCTCAACGTCCTGCAGGCCGTCCGCCAGGCCGCCGTCCCGCGCCTGGTGCACACCTCCACCAGCGAGACGTACGGCACCGCGCAGACCGTGCCCATCACCGAGGACCACCCGGTCAACTGCCAGTCCCCGTACGCCGCCTCCAAGGCCGGCGCCGACCAGCTCGTCGCCTCGTACGTGGCGAGCTTCGCCACCCCGGCGGTCACCCTGCGCCCGTTCAACACCTTCGGCCCGCGCCAGTCGATGCGCGCCGTCATCCCGTCCGTGATCGGCCAGCTGGCCGCCGGGGCCGAGGTGCTGAGGCTCGGCGATCTGCGGCCCACCCGCGACTTCATGTACGTCCGCGACACCGCGGGCGCCTTCGTCGCCGTGGGCACCGCCCCGCACGCCGACGTCGCCGGGCGCGTCTTCAACGCCGGCACCGGCAGCGAGGTCTCGGTCGGCGAGGCGGTCCGCCTCATCGCCCAGCTGATGGACAGCGGCGCCGTGGTGGAGGAGGACCAGCAGCGGCTGCGGCCCGCGAACTCCGAGGTGATGCGGCTGCTGTGCGACGCCTCCCGGCTGCGCGACGCCACCGGATGGAAGCCCGAGCACTCCCTGGAGTCGGGCCTCGAGCACACCATCCGCTTCTTCCGAGATCCGGCGAACCTCGCCCGCTACAAGACGTCCGCCTACGCCATCTGACCCGCACGAACACGGGGGAACCCCACCATGCACGCAGTCATCCTCGCCGGCGGCAAGGGCATCCGCCTGCGCCCGTACACCACCGCGCTCCCCAAGCCGCTCGTCCCCATCGGCGACGAGCACCCGATCCTGGAGATCGTGCTGCGCCAGCTCGCGCGCTCCGGCTTCACCAGCGCGACACTCGCCATCGGCCATCTCGGCCAGATCATCCGCGCCTACGTCGGCGACGGCTCCCAGTGGGGGCTGCGGATCGAGTACGCCATGGAGGAGAACCCGCTGGGCACCATGGGCCCGCTGCTGCCCCTGCTCGACCGGCTGCCCGAGCACTTCGTCGTGATGAACGGCGACATCCTCACCGACCTCGACTACGGCGACCTGCTGCGCACCCACCAGGACGCCGGCGCGCCCCTGACCATCGCCACCTACCTGCGCCAGGTGCACATCGACTTCGGCGTGCTGACCACCGACGACAGAAGCGTCGTCGGGTTCACCGAGAAGCCCAGCCTGGACTACCGCGTCTCCATGGGGGTGTACGGCGTCAGCCGCCGCACCCTCGCCGGATACACACCCGGCCTGCCGCTGGGCTTCGACGAGCTCGTCCTCGATCTGCTGAACGGTCAACGCGCGCCACACTCGTACGAATTCGACGGCTATTGGCTGGATATCGGGCGACCCGACGACTATGACCGCGCCAACGCGGAGTTCACGGCGTACCGTGAGCTGCTGCTGAAAGGTGCGTGAGATCCCTTATGCGAGTGATGGTGCTGGGGAGTACGGGGTGGCTCGGCCGGTACGCGACCGCCGAACTCCGCTCCGGGTGCGAGGTGGCCGGACCGCCCCGGTCGGCCCTCGACCTGGGCACCGCGAGCGTCGGCGAGACGGCCGGCGTCCTCGCGGCGTTCGCCCCCGACGCGGTGGTGAACTGCGCGGGGCGCGTCGACGGCGACCCCCTCGGCCTGGCGGCCGTCAACGCCCGCGGCCCGGCGGTGCTCTGCGCCGCGATGGCCACCGCCGTACCGCGGGCGCGGCTGGTGCACCTCGGCTCGGCGGCGGAGTACGGGGCGGTGCCCGCCGGCGAGCCCGTCACCGAGGGGACGGCGACAAGCCCGCAGGGCCTGTACGGGGCGAGCAAGCTCACCGGCACGCTGGCCGTCGCCGGCGCGGGGCTCGACGCCGTGGTGCTGCGGGTGTTCAACGTCGTCGGGCCGGGCGCGCCCGCCACGTCCCTGCCCGGCACGCTGGCCGCGAAGCTGCGGGCCGCCGCGCCCGGCGGTGTGGTGCGCACCGGCCCGCTGACGGCGTCGCGCGACTACGTCGACCCGCGGGACGTGGCCCGGGCGGTGGCCCTCGCGGTGACCGCGCCGCGGGTGCCGCCGGTGCTCAACATCGCGGGCGGGCGGGCCACTCCGGTGCGCGTGCTGGCCGGCGGGCTCGCCGACGCGGCGGGCTTCCGCGGCCGGATCGAGGAGGTCGCGGACGCCGGTTCGCGGCGCTCGGGGTACGTCCCCTGGCAGCAGGCGGACATCGCGCTCGCGGCCGCCGCCCTCGGCTGGCGGCCGGAGATCCCCCTCGCCCAGTCCGTCAAGGACCTGTGGGCGGAGGGGTGAGGCGTCCGCGCGTGCCCGCGCTCTCGGAGTTCACCCGCCCGCCGCAGCCGCGCCCGGCCTCCGCCCCGGCGCTCCGCCCGCAGCCAGGCCGCCGCCGCGCCCTCGCGGGTGTCGGCCCGGCGCCGCGCTCCCTGCTGGTGCCGCTGTACGTCCACCCCGCCGTGGACCCCCGCCCCTGGCGGCGCCTCGCGGCGCTCGCGCCCAGCCTGTACGGCACCGTGCTGAACGCCGCCGACGGTCCCGGCGACGCCCCGGACGCCGCCTACGCGGACGCCTGCGCGGCGCTGCGGTCGGCGGGGGTCCGCGTGCTGGGCTACGTCGACCTCGCCTACGGCGACCGCCCCGCCGCCGAGGTCGCCAAGGACGTGTTACGGCACCGCGAGTGGTACGGCGTGGAGGGAACGTTCCTCGACCGGGCGCCCGCCGGCGCCGACCGTCTGCCCGGAGTGCGCGCCGTCGTCCGCGCCGCCCGCTCCGAGGGCGCCCGCACCGTGGTGCTGAACCCGGGCGTGCACCCCGACCCGGACTACGCGGCCGTGGCGGACCTGCTCGTCACGTTCGAGGGCTCCTGGCAGGCGTACACCCAGACCCCGGTCCCCGCCTGGACCCGCCGCCACCGGGCGGAACGCTTCTGCCATCTCGTCCACGGCGTCCCCGACGGACTGCAGGACCTCGTCGTCCGGCTGGCCCGCCAGCGCGGCGCCGGCGTGCACTGCGCCGTACCGGGGGGCGGTCCCAACCCCTGGGTGACGGTGCCGGGGTGAGGCGGCTCACGTCCGCCCTGCTCGCCCTGCTCGCGGGATGCTCCGCGCTCGCCCCGGACGACGACCGGCCGCCGGACCACTGGCGGCCCACGGCCGGACTGCCGTGGCAGTGGCAACTGAGCGGCCGCGTCGACACCTCCGTCGACGTCCCGGTGTACGACATCGACGGCTTCGAGAACGACGAGGCGGTGGTCCGCGAACTCCACGCGGCCGGCCGCAAGGTGATCTGCTACGTCAACGCCGGCGCCTGGGAGTCCTTCCGCCCCGACGCCGACGCCTTCCCCCGCGAGGTGCGCGGCCGGGGCAACGGCTGGCCGGGGGAGCGCTGGCTGGACATCCGCCGCCGCGACGTGCTGCGCCCGCTGATGGCCGCCCGCTTCGAGATGTGCGCGGCGAAGGGCTTCGACGGCGTGGAACCGGACCTGATGGACGCCTACACCAACGACACCGGCTTCCCGCTGACGGCCGCCGACCAGCTGGCGTACAACCGCATGCTCGCCGGCCTCGCCCACGAACGCGGCCTGGCGGTGGGCCTGAAGAACGACCTCGAGCAGATCCCGGAGCTGCACGGGGACTTCGACTTCGCGGTGAACGAGGAGTGCGCGCAGTTCGAGGAGTGCGAGGCGCTGACGCCGTTCGTACGGGACGGGAAGCCCGTCTTCCACGTGGAGTACGAGCTGGACACCGACGAGTTCTGCGCGGCCACCGGCGCCCTCGGGCTGTCGTCGATGCGCAAGAGGCTGGAGCTCGGGGCGTGGCGGGAGGAATGTCCGCGGGCAGCGGAGTGAGGGCGTTTGTCCGGTCACGGACGTGCGACAACTGGCTTTACAGCTGTCGAAGTTGAGTCACACGCGCCACGTGATGCTCATATGATGTTGCATCCTGGTCGTTGAACCGCCCCTGCTTTCAGAGGTTCGAAACTATGTCCTTCAAACCGGCCACCCGCGCCGCCGTGCCGCCCCTGGTGATCGCCACGCTCCTCGCGCTCACCGCGTGCGGCGGCGACAGCGACGACGGCAAGCCCACGGACGCCTCGTCGTCCCCGGCCGCCCAGGCCGACACGGCGGTCGACCTCAGCGGCGTGTGCCCGGCGACCGTGGTGGTGCAGGCGTCGTGGATGCCCAACACCACCTCCGAGGGCGCGCTGTACACCCTGCTCGGCGACAACCCGCAGATCGACGCGGGCAAGAAGCGCGTCACCGCGCCGCTGATGTCCGGCGGCAAGGACACCGGCGTCAAGCTGGAGATCCGCGCGGGCGGCCCCGCCATCGGCTTCACGCCCACCACCGTGCAGCTGTACACCGACGACAGCATCAACCTGGGCGTGCTGACCGTGGACGAGTCGGTCCAGATGTCCGCCAAGATGCCGACTACCGCGGTCACGGCGCTGCTGGAGAAGGACCCGCAGATGGTCTTCTGGGACCCGGCCACGCACCCGGACTTCAAGACGATCGCCGACATCGGCAAGACCGACACCAAGGTGCTGTACTTCGACGGCGACACCTACATGGAGTACCTGACCGGCTCGGGCATCCTGAAGAAGAGCCAGGTCGACGGCTCCTTCGACGGCTCGCCCAGCCGCTTCGTCGCCGCGGAGGGCAAGGTGGCCTCCGCCGGCTACGCGGTCGAGAGCCCGTACACGTACGAGCACGACGTGAAGCAGTGGGGCAAGCCGGTCGCCTTCCAGCTGCTGTACGACGCCGGCTACCCCAACTACGGCAACAACCTGGTGGTCCGCGCCGGCGACAAGGACAAGCTCGCCCCCTGTCTGAAGAAGCTGGTGCCCGTCGTCCAGCAGGCGCAGGTCGACTTCCTGGCGGACCCGGCGCCCGCGATCGACAAGGCCGTCGCGGCCAACGACGCCTACAAGGGCGGCTTCGTGTTCACCAAGGGGGCCGGTGAGTTCGCCGCCGAGCAGCTGGCGAAGCTCGGCATCGCGGCCAACGACGCCGAGGGCAAGGACACCACGGCCGGCAACTTCGACACCGCGCGGATCCAGAAGATGATCGACATCACCACGCCCATCTTCACCCAGCAGAAGAAGGCGCCCAAGGACGGTCTGACGCCCGACGACCTGGTGACCAACGAGTTCATCGACCCGAAGATCGGCTACCCGAATGCAGGCTGACGACCCCGGCAGCGACGTGCCCGCCCCGCCGCGGATCCCCGACGGGCGGCGCACCCACGCCTCCCGCGTCTACGACTACCTGCTCGGCGGCAAGGACAACCTGGAGGTCGACCGCGCCCAGGTGGAGCGGAACCTCGAGGTCAACCCGTACGCGAAGATCCGCGTCCGGGCCAGCCGGCTCTTCCTGGAGCGGGGGCTGCGGTACATGGTCGCCGAGGCCGGGATGCGGCAGATCCTCGACATCGGCAGCGGGATGCCGCTGCCCACGTACAACACCGTGCACGAGATCGCGCACTCGATCGCGCCCGACACGCGGGTGGTGTACGTGGACAGCAACCCCGTGGTCGTCGCGCACATGGGCGCGCTGCAGACCGACGGCGAGCGGACCACGGCCGTCGTCGGCGATCTGCGCTTCCCGCGCCGCATCCTCGACGACCCGGACGTCCGTGAGTTCCTCGACCTCAGTGAGCCGGTGGGCGTCATGCTCGGCGGGATCGTCCACTTCCTCGGCCACGGTGACGACGCGGCCGGGGTGCTGGCCGCGCTGCGCACGGGGACGGCGCCGGGCAGCCACGTCGTCCTGAACCACATCTCCGCCGACCTCGACCACCGGGTGCACGACGTGGTCGCCCTGTTCGACGGCTCCGAGACGCCGATGATCACCCGTACCCACGCGGAGATCGCGGAGCTGCTCGCGGGGTACGAGGTGCTGGAGCCGGGGATCGTGCCGGTGCACGAATGGCGGCCGGACGGACCGGTGGACGCGGAGGGGAACGGGTTCGGGATGGTGGTGCGGTCGCCGGTCTAGTCGACCACCCGCGTGAGGGCCGCCGCCAGGCGATCCGTCGTACGGCGGTCGCGGACGGCCAGCCGGAGCCAGTCCCCGTCCAGGCCCGGGAACGTGTCGCCCCGGCGTACCGCGAAGCCCCGTTCGCGCAGACGCAGCCGGAGCCCCGCCGCGTCCGGCGTACGGACGAGGACGAACGGGCCGCTCGCCGGGGTGACCGGGCGCAGGGCGGGGAACTCCGCGAGCCGGGCGAGGAGATGGGAGCGGTCCGCGGCGGTCTCGTGGGCCGCCTTCTCCGCCTCGGCCAGCGCCTGCGGCGTACTGCACGCCTCCGCCGCCGTCAGCGCGGGCGCCGAGACCGGCCACAGCGGCTGGGCGCGGGCCAGCGGCTCCAGCGTCGCCGGGGCGGCGAGGACGTAGCCGATCCGCAGACCGGCCAGCCCCCAGGTCTTGGTGAGGCTGCGCAGGACGATCAGCCCCGGGAGCCGGCCGACGGCGGCTGCCAGGGACTGCTGTTCGCCCGGTACGGCGTCCATGAACGCCTCGTCGACCACCAGCGTGCGCCCGGGTCGGGCCAGGGAGGCGATCGCACCGGCCGGGTGCAGGACGGAGGTGGGGTTGGTCGGGTTGCCGATCACCACCAGATCCGCCTCACCGGGGACGGCCTCGGGCGTCAGCCGGAAGCCGTCGTCCGGCGTCAGCAGCAGCCGGCGCACGGCGTGGCCCGCGTCCGCCAGCGCCGCCTCCGGCTCCGTGAACTGCGGGTGCACCACCAGCGGACAACGGGCGCGGGTGGCGCGGGCGATCAGTACGAACGCCTCCGCCGCGCCCGCCGTCAGCAGGACGTGGTCCTCCGGTACGCCGTGCCGGGCCGCGACCGCGCGGCGCGCCCGGGTGCCGTCCGGATACGCCGCGAGGTCCTCGAGGGAGGCCGCCAGCCTCGCCTTCAGCCAGCCGGGAGGGGTGTGGGCGCGGACGTTGACCGCCAGGTCGGTGAGGCCGGCGTCGCGGACCTCGGCGTCGCCGTGGTGGCGGAGGTCGTGCGGGGTCGCCCCGGCGTCGCGGTGGTGGGGCGGGTCGTGCCGCGTCGCCTCAGTGCGCATGGGCGTGACCGCCGTGGTGGTGGCTGTCGTGGTGGTGGTGGCCGTCGTCGTCCGGGTGGAAGTGCGGCTGCTGCGGGGCGCCCACCTTCTCCTCGAAGCCCGGCAGGGCGATCCGGTACACGCACGAGTCGCAGTTCATCCGCAGATCCCCGGCCAGCGCCTCCCGGTAGCGCTCCATCACCAGGTCCGCCAGCTCCGGCTCCGGACCGATCACGTCGGCCGTACGCACATCGACGCCCGGATGCGCCGCCGCCCAGTTCTGCGCCTGGGAGCGGACGCGGTCCGGGAGGATCCCCGTGAAGAGGAAGTACGGCAGGACGACGATCCGTTGCGCGCCGAGGCGGCGGCAGCGCTCCAGCCCCGCCGGGACGTCGGGCGCGGCGAGCGAGACGAACGCCGTCTCCACACCGGCGTAGCGCCGCCCCTCCCACAGCAGCCGTGCCGCCTTGAAGACCTCGGCGTTCGCGTCCGGGTCGGTGGAGCCGCGGCCCACGAGGAGGACGGTGACCGAGGCGCGGTCGGCGCCCTGGAGGACCTCGTCGACCCGCCGCTCCAGCACCCTGAGCAGCGCCGGGTGCGGGCCCAGCGGGCGGCCGTAGGAGTACGTGATACCCGGGTGGCGGTCCTTCTCCCGGGCCAGGGCGGCGGGGATGTCGCCCTTCGCGTGGCCCGCCGAGACCAGCATCAGCGGCACCGTCGCGAACCGGCGTACGCCCTGGCCGACCAGACCCGCCACCGCCTCGCCCAGCGGCGGCGGGGACAGCTCGATGAACCCGCCGGCCACGGGGAGTTCGGGATGGCGGGCGCCGAGCGCGGCGACGAACGCGCGGAACGCCTCCGCCCCGGCCTCGTCGCGGGTGCCGTGGCCGGCGATGAGCAGCGCGGGGGGGTTGGTCACGGGGTCTCCTGGGTGTTCGTGGGGGTGTCCGGGGCGGGGATGCCCGGGGCGGCGGTGTCCGGTGCGGCGGTGTAGAGCAGGGCGTTGAGGGCCGCGGCCGCGACCGCGGAGCCGCCCTTCTCCGAGATGTTGCTGACCGCTGGCAGACCGCTGTCGCGCAGCGCCTGCTTGCTCTCCGCGGCGCCGACGAAGCCCACCGGCAGGCCGATGACCAGCGCGGGGGCCGCGTCGAGGGCGATTAGCTCCTCCAGCGCGGTGGGCGCGCAGCCGATGACCCAGACCGCGCCCGGGCCGACCTCGTCGTAGGCGAGACGGACGGCGTGCGCTGAACGGGTCAGGCCGGCGGACGACTTCGCGTCCCGGAGCCGGCAGACCGTCGTGCGGGCCGTGATGCCGGCGGCGACCATCTCGACGTCGGTGACGACGGGCGCGCCGCGGTGCAGGGCGCGGTGCGCCGCTTCGAGCACGGCCTCGTCGCAGACCAGGTCGTCGGCGTACGCCAGATCGGCGCTGGAGTGGATGACGCGTTCCACCACCGCCCGGGTCAGGGGCGGGAAGCGGGACGTGTCCAGGCGGGCGCGCAGGCGGCGGAACGACTCCTGCTCGATGGGGTGGACGGTGGTCCTCATCGGGGGCTCACCTCGGTCGGGTCGTGGGGTCGGTTGATCGCGTCGAACCCGGCGTTCTCGTCGATCGCGTCCACCGGGCAGACGTCGACGCACTCCAGGCAGCCCGTGCAGAGGGCGGCGCGGACCAGCAGCGTGCCGCCGTGCGGGCGGATGGCGTGGGTGGGGCAGGTGAGGAGGCACGCGCCGCAGCCGGCGCACCGGGCGGTGACCGTGACGGGTGCCGGCCCGTCGGGCGGCGTCACCGCTGCCACCGGTAGCCGCGCGGCGTCACCATCCGGCCCGCGACCAGCCGCGTGGCCGTGTTGCCGACCGTGACCACCGTCATCATGTCCACCGTCGCCGGGTCCAGGGCGGCGAGTGTCGTCACCCGCACCGACTCGTCGGGGCGGGAGGCGTTGCGGACGACGCCGACGGGAGTCGTCGGGGCGCGGTGCTCCGACAGGAGCTTCAGGGCCGACGGGAGCTGCCAGTCGCGGCCCCGGCTGCGGGGGTTGTAGAACGTCACCACCAGATCCGCCGACGCGGCCGCCCGTACCCGGCGCTCGATCACCTCCCACGGCGTGTGCAGGTCCGAGAGGCTGACCGAGACATGGTCGTGGCCCAGGGGCGCGCCCAGCAGGGCGGCCGCCGCGAGGGCCGCCGTCACGCCCGGGACGCCCACCACGTCGATGTCCGCCGACGCCGCGGCCAGCGCCGGGGAGGCCATGGCGTACACGCCCGCGTCGCCGCTGCCGATCAGCGCCACCGCGTGGCCCGCGCGGGCCTCGGCGACCGCCGTACGCGCGCGCTCCTCCTCGGCGCCCAGGCCCGATTCGAGGACGCGCGTGCCGGGTCGGAGCAGATCGCGGATCTGGTCGACGTACTGGTCCAGGCCCACGACCACCGAGGCGCGCCGCAGTTCGGCGCGGGCGCGCGGAGTGAGCAGATCGCGGGCGCCCGGGCCGAGGCCGACGACCGCGAGCCGGCCGCGCGGGCGGCGGCGGGCCACGGCGCACGTCGCCATCGCGGGGCGCCCGGCGGGGGCGGACTTGCGCTTGGGGACCACGAGTTCGGCACCCGGACCCGCCTCGGCGAGGGCGGCGGCCTCCGCCACGCTCGGCGTGCCGACGGCGGCCAGCGGGGCGTCGGAGGGGTTCGGTACGGCGATCGCGGCGAGGCTGCCGGAGGGATGGGTGCGCAGCGGTACGCCCAGCCGCGCCGCCGCCTCCAGCAGACCCGGCTCCCCGGCCTTGGCCTCGACGGTCGCGAGGGCCGTGACGGACCGCGGGTCGAGGCGCGCCTGTGCGAGGGTCTCCTCGATGAGGGTGAGGATCTCCTGCGCGGGCGCACCCCGGCTGGCTCCCACCCCGACGGTGAGGGACGGGGTGTGGACGACGGCGGTGTCGGTGTCGCGCCGGGGTATGTCGCGGTCGGTGAACCACAGGACGGGGTTGCCGTCGGCGGGTCCGTCCTCGGGCGCCTTCTCGAACGCCACGTTCTCCGGGAACGCGGGCAGCGGCCACACCGCGTCCGTGTACGCCGTCACCGGACGGCCGTCCAGGACGGCGCGGCTCACGGCCGCCACATCGCCCGTGGCCGGCCAGCCCAGGGTGTCCAGTCCGGGCACGTCCGCCGCGTCGGTGGCCGTCGTGATGACCGGCGTACACCCGGGGAGGGCGTCCGCCACCCGCGCGGCGAGGTCGTTCGCGCCGCCCGCGTGGCCGCCGAGGAGGGCCACGGCATGGCGGTGCGCCTCGTCCACGCAGACGATCCCCGGGTCCTGCGCCTTGTCCCGCAGCAGCGGGGCGACGAGGCGGACCACGGCGCCCGTCGCGAGGAAGCAGACCAGCCGGTCGCACTCGGCGAACGCCCGCTGCAGGGACTCCCGTACCGGCCCGTCGTAGACGCGTACCCGCTCCTGCGGCCAGGCGGCGGCCAGCCGCCGGCAGCCGGTGGCGCCGGCGTCGGTGGCGGCGATGAGGCCGATCATGTTGGTGCTCCTTGGTGGGGTGGTGGTGCGGTCGGGCCTGCGCCCGGGGAGTGCGGGGTGAAGTCGTCGGGATCGCGTACGCCCCACAGCACGAACACCGGGTTCGTCGCCGCGAGTCGGGTCACCCCGCCCGGCAGCGGGGCGAGCCGCGAGGACTGCAGCTGGACGCCGTCCACCGCGAGCCCGCCCGCCGCGAGGGCTTCGCGGACCGCGGGGACCCGGTCGAGCGCGGCCAGCGTCACCACGACGGCGCGGCGGGCGCGGCGGGCGGCGACCGCGGTGATCGCGGGCAGGTCCGCACCGCCGCCGCCGACGAACACCGCGTCCGGGTCCGGGAGTACGGCGAGGGCGTCCGGGGCGCGGCCCGTCACGGCCTCCACGTCGACGCCGTGGGCCGTGGCGTTGCGGCGTACCAGGTCGGCGCCGGCGGGGGACTGCTCCAGCGCGATGACCGCCGCGCCCAGGCGGGCGCACTCCACGGCCACCGAACCGGAGCCGGCGCCGACGTCCCAGACGAGGTCGCCGGGTCCGGGCGCGAGCCGGGCCAGGGCCAGGGCACGCACCTCGAACTTCGTGATCATGCTGTCGCGGTGGGCGAACGCGTCCTCGGGCAGCGCCCATTGTCTCGGCCGCTCGGGGCGGCCGGCGATCGTCCGGGGGGCGGGGGAGAGGGAGCGCGCTTCGTCGAGGCACAGGACGACGTTCACGGGGCCGGCCGACCAGTCGCGGGCGGCGGCCTCGGCGGGGGTCAGCCGGTGCAGCCGCTCCGCGGGGGTGCCGAGGGCCTCGGCGACGACGAGGGTGCGGTTCGTACGGGCGAGCGCGGCGCCGAGCTCCGCCGGGCCCGCGCCGGGGCCGGTGAGGACGGCGGTCTTGGGGTGTGCGCGGCAGACGTTGACGGCGGTACGCAGATCGCGGCCGTGCGCGCTGACGACCAGGGCGTCGTCCCAGGGCAGCCCGGCACGGGCGAACGCGACGGCCACGGACGGGGCGGCCGGCCGGATGTCGAGCGCACCGGACCCGAACCGCTCGGCGAGCACGCGGACGATCCCGAAGAACCCGGGGTCGCCGGAGGCGAGGACGACGATGCCGCCGGCCCCTGTGGCCTGTGGACAACCTGCCGGGGTGTCGGTGTCGGGCGATAGCCTAGAAGGGGCTCGGCCCCCGGGAGGGCGGGGTATGTCACCAAGGGGGCTGCCACCTCGGCTCACCTCCCCCGCGCAATGCGCCGCGATCCGCTCCAACGCCGGCTCCAGCGCCCCCAGCACCACCCGCTCCGCCCCCGGCGGTACCGCGACCGCCGCCAGGTGCCGCTCCGCGCCCACCACCAGCGCCGCCTCGCCGATGTGCGGCGCGGGCAGCCCCGTACCCATGCCTATGACCCTGATCACGGCAGCAGCCCTCCGCCCGCCAACGTGCCCATATCCACGCCCATGTCCCTGATCACGGCAGCAGCCCCCCGCCCGCCGACGCCACGACCGTCCCGCCCGTGAAGTCCACCATCGCCGCCTCCGCCGTCACCCGGTGGTCCGTGAAGCGCTCCATCACGTCCACCACCCGGCGGCACAGCTCCAGCCCGGCCGTCGGCAGCAGCCCCGCCGCCTCCCACAACTCGTACGCGTGGCGCGCCGTGTTGGCGCCCGCCACCTCGTCCGCCACCGATGCCGGGCCGCCCACCGCGCGCGTGATGTCGGCGAGCACCGTCGTGTCGACCTTCGAGCGCGTGTAGTGCGTCATCAGCACCCCCGACGCCAGCTTCGTCAGCTTGCCGACCATCCCGACGAACACCACCCGCCCCACCCCGTGCTCCACCGCGCGGCGCAGCGCGGCGCCCGTGAAGTCGCCCACCTCGATGAAGCAGACGGACGGCAGTTGCGGCATCAGCGCCATCGCACCCCGCTCCGTGCGGCCGCCGGTGCACAGCACGACCGCCTGCTCGCCCTGCGCCGCCGCCACGGCCACCGCCTGCTCGACGCTCGCGCGCCACGACGCCGTGGAGAAGGGGCGCACGATTCCCGTCGTACCGAGGATGGAGATCCCGCCCAGGATGCCGAGCTTGGCGTTCGTGGTCTTACGCGCCCGCTGTTCGCCGTCCGGGACGCTGATCGTGACGTCCACTCCGCGCGACGAGAGGTCGACGACCTCCGCCACCGCCTGCGTGATCATCTTGCGCGGTACGGGGTTGATCGCCGGACCGCCGAGCTCCAGGCCCAGGCCGGGCCTCGTGACCACGCCGACGCCGACGCCCCCGTGCAGGACGATGCCCGGCGCCGCAGACCAGCTGACCGTCGCGGTCAGCTGGGCGCCGTGCGTGACGTCCGGGTCGTCGCCCGCGTCCTTCACCACCACCGCCTCCGTACGCCCCGGCCGCAGCTCCTCGGCCCGCTCCACCGCGAACGTCACCCGGCGCCCCGACGGCAGCCCGACCTCCACCCACGACTGCGGCTCGCCGGTGGCGAGGTGCAGCGCGGCGGCGCGGGCCGCCGCCGAGGCGCAGGTGCCGGTCGTCCAGCCGGTGCGCAGGGCTTTGGGCCGGACCTTCGCCGTACGCGGCAGGTCCGGCTCGCGGAGCTCGGGGCCTTCGGAGGTCACGGTCGGGCGGCCTCCTCGGCGGTACGCCGGGACTCGCGCAGCGCCCTGCGGGCGGCGGGCTCGGCCCGGCGGTGGCCGTGGAAGTGGCCCGGGTGGTACAGGTGCGAGCGGGTGCCGGACGCGGACAGCGCGGGGCCGACGAGGAACAGCGTGTGCTTCCAGAGCCTGTGCTCCTTGACCGTCGCCTCCAGCGTCCCCACCGTGCAGCGGACGACCAGCTCCTCCGGCCAGGTGGCCTGGTACGCCACGACGACCGGCGTCCCCGGGTCGTAACCGCCCGCCAGCAGCTCGGCCGCGAGCTGGCCGGAGCGCGCGGCGGACAGGAACAGCGCCATCGTCGTGCCGTGCCGGGCGAACTCGCGCACCTCCTCGCCGGGCGGCATCGGCGTCTTGCCGCCGCCGAGCCGGGTGAGGATCACCGACTGCGCGACCTCCGGGATCGTCAGCTCCCGGCCGGCGAGCGCGGCCACCGCGGAGAACGCGGAGACGCCGGGGACGATCTCGGTGGCGATGCCCAGTTCGGCGCACCGGTCCACCTGCTCCTGGGTGCCGCCCCACAGGGCGGGGTCCCCGGAGTGGATGCGGGCGACGCGCAGCCCGTCCCGGACGGCGCGCTCGTACACCGCGATCACGTCCTCCAGCGACATCGCCGCCGAGTCGAGGATCTCGGCGTCCGCGCGGGCGTGTTGCAGGACCTCCGCCTGGACGAGGCTGGCCGCCCAGATCACGACGTCCGCCTCGGCGATCGCGCGGGCGGCGCGGAAGGTCAGCAGGTCGGCGGCGCCGGGGCCGGCGCCGACGATGGTCACCTTGGGCTGCGCTTGAGTGCCGGTCACAGCTTCCCTCCTCGTTCCGCGCGCCGCGCCGGGGCGATGAGGGTCGACAGGTACGGCAGCGGGCCGGCGTCCGCCAGGTCCGCGGCCGGGCGGATCGACTCCTCCGGCAGGCCCAGCGACGAGCCCCAGACCGCGTCCGACAGCCGGCCGGTCGCCCGCAGCGCGGCCGCCACCTCGGCGGCCTGGCGGCCGAACTTGTACGCGACGACCGTCCCCGGCCCTTCGAGGGCCTCACGCAGCACGCCGGAACCCGCCGTCACCGGCACGAGGGTCAGCGGCTCGCGCCCCTCGGTCAGCACCGCGCCGCTGCGCGCCGCGAGGTCCTGCATCGCCGTGATGCCCGGGACCGTCGCCACCGTCACGTCCGGGACGAGGGCGGTCACGGTCTGCGCGAGATACGTGAACGTCGAGTAGACGTTGGGGTCGCCGATGGTCGCGAAGGCCACCGTGCCGTGTTCGCGGACCAGCGCCGCGACCCGCTCGCCCGCCGCGTCCCAGGCCGACTCGCGGCGGGTGCGGTCGCTGCGCTCGTTCAGGGCGAAGACGATCCGGACGATCTTCGCGGCGTCGACGTGGTGCAGCACGGTCGCCTCCGCGCGGCCTGTGCCGCCGTCCTCCATCACCGGGACGACGACGACCGCGGCCGCGCGCAGGGCGGACACGCCCTTGACGGTGATCAGTTCGGGGTCGCCCGGGCCGACCCCGACTCCGGTCAGACGGGGGGTCATACGCGGCACCTTTCGACGAGGCGGGCGGCGGTGAAGGGGGTCGCCGCCCAGTGGGTGTGCAGATAGGCGGCGTGTACGCCGCCCTTGACGAAGCCTTCTTTACGGCGGGGGGCGGGGTGTGCGATGCCCCAGGCGGGGGTGGTGCCCGCCTGGGGCTCGACCGTGGTGCGGTGGAACTCGTGGCCCCTCACGCGGGTGCCTGCGGCGGCCAGGGGGTTGTCCGTGAGTGCCACGGCCTCGCGGTAGCCGAGGGTGAGGTGGTCCGTCATCGTCGCGTCGGCGTCCAGGACGCCGCACATCGGCTCGCCGTCCAGGGAGCGGCACAGGTAGAGCAGGCCGGCGCACTCGGCGGCGATCGGGGCGCCTCTCGCGGCCAGGGCCGCGACTGCTGTGCGGAGGGGTTTGTTGGCGCTCAGTGCCTGGGCGTGCATTTCGGGGAAGCCGCCGCCGATGATCAGGCCGGTGGTTCCCTCCGGGAGGGATTCGTCGTTCAGTGGGTCGAAGACGGTTACGTCTGCGCCGGCTGCGGTGAGGAGTTCTTCGTGTTCGGCGTAGGAGAAGGTGAAGGCGGGGCCTCCGGCCAGGGCGATTCGCGGTCGGCTGGTCGCGTCGCGCTGCGGGGGCTCCGCCCCCGGGCCCCCGAATCGGCGCTCCGCGCCTCTGGCCTCAAACGCCGGCCGGGCTTGATTGGCGCTTCGCGCCTCGGCCTCAGACGCCGGCCGGGCTGTGTCGGCGCTTCGCGCCTCGGCCTCAGACGCCGGCCGGGCTTGGATGGCGCTTCGCGCCTCAGCGTCCGGCGCCGGTTGGGAGGTGTCTGCGCCTCGCGCCCCCAGTGCCGCCTGTGGTGACCACGGTTCGGCGCTCAGTGGTGGTGCCGAGTGGGCCGTCGACAGCAGTGCCTGTAGGTCGCAGGCGTCGCGGATCTGGGCTGCCAGGGCCTTCACCGACGCGCGGGCCTCCGCGCTGCGTTCCGCTGCCGGGATCAGGCCCAGGTGGCGGGACGGGGTTTCCGCGTGGGGGGTGCGGCGGAGGGTGCCCAGGACCGGGACGCCTGACTCCGTCAGGGCCTCGTGGAGCAGCTCCTCGTGGCGGGCCGAGGCGACCTTGTTCAGGATCACTCCGGCGAGGCGGACCTCCGGGTCCCAGGACGCGAAGCCGTGTACCAGCGCCGCCACCGAGCGGGACTGCGACGACGCGTCCACCACCAGTACCACCGGCGCCCGCAGCAGCTTCGCGACGTGCGCCGTCGACCCCAGTTCGCCGTGGCCGGCGGCGCCGTCGTACAGGCCCATCACGCCCTCCACCAGCGCCAGATCCGCGCCCGCCGCGCCGTGCAGGAAGAGCGGGGCGATCAGTTCGGGGCCGCACATGTACGCGTCGAGGTTGCGGCCCGGGCGTACCCCCTTCGGGGAGGACACCGCGAGGGTGTGGTAGCCGGGGTCGATGTAGTCCGGGCCCACCTTGTGCGGGGACACCGTGAGGCCCGCCTCCGTGAACGCCGCCATCAGGCCCGTCGCCACGGTCGTCTTGCCGCTGCCCGAGGCGGGGGCGGCGATGACCAGGCGGGGGATCGTCGTACTCACCATTCGATGCCCCGCTGGCCCTTCTGACCCGCGTCCATGGGGTGCTTCACCTTCGACATGTCGGTGACGAGGTCCGCGAGGCCGACCAGCTCCGCGGGCGCGTTACGGCCGGTGATCACGACGTGCTGCGTGCCGGGGCGGTCGCGCAGCACCTCGACCACCTCGGCCGGGTCCACCCAGCCCCACGCCATCGGGTACGCGAACTCGTCCAGTACGTACAGCCGGTACGTCTCCGCCGCCAGGTCGCGCTTGACCTGCTCCCAGCCCTCGCGGGCCTTGTCCTCGTTCGAGAGCTCGCCGTCCTTCGGGTCGCGCTGGATCCACGACCAGCCCTCGCCCATCTTGTGCCAGGCGACCGTGCCGCCCTCGCCGGAGTCGCCGAGCACCCGCAGCGCGCGCTCCTCGCCGACCCGCCACTTCGCCGACTTGACGAACTGGAACACCCCGATCGGCCAGCCCTGGTTCCAGGCGCGCAGCGCCAGGCCGAACGCGGCCGTGGACTTCCCCTTGCCGACGCCCGTGTGGACGACGACCAGCGGGCGGTTGCGCCGCTGGCGCGTGGTCAGGCCGTCGTCGGGGACGGCGGCTGGTTGCCCCTGCGGCATCAGGCGGCCCTCCTTGCCTCGTGTACGAGCGCGGTCACCGCGTCCGCGCGCAGCCCGTCCAGCGTCACCGCCGGCCCCGCGCCGAGGTCGGCCGCGAGTTCGGCCGCCAGGCCGAGCCGTACGGGGCCGCTCTCGCAGTCGACGACTACCGACGCGACCCCCTCGGCCGCCAGGAGGCGCGCTGCGCCGCGCGCCCGAAGGAGTGGCTCGGGGCCGCCGGTCGCCCGGCCGTCCGTGACGGTGACCAGGAGAGGGCGGCGGGCGGGATCGCGCATCCGTTCGATCCGCAGGACGTCGTGCGCCTTCAGCAGGCCCGCGGCCAGCGGGGTGCGGCCGCCTGTCGGCAGCTGCTTCAGCCGGGCCGCGGCGGCGTCCACCGACGACGTGGGCGGCAGGGTGAGTTCGGCCTCCCGGCCGCGGAACGTGATCAGCCCCACCTTGTCGCGGCGCTGGTACGCGTCGAGGAGGAGGGAGAGGACGGCTCCCTTCACCGCGCTCATGCGCTGGCGCGCGGCCATCGAGCCGCTCGCGTCCACGAGGAAGAGGACGAGGTTCGACTCCCGTCCCTCGCGGACCGCCTCGCGGAGGTCGTCGCGGCGGATGACCAGGCCCCGGCCGTGGCGGCCGCGGGCCCGCTGGTGCGGGGCGGCGGCGTGGACGGTCGCCGCCAGGTGCAGTTTGCCCTTCGGGCCGTTGTGGGGGCGCTGGGCTCCCGTGGTGCGGCCGGTTGTCGTGCGGGCCCGGGATCGTCGCCCTGCGGCGCCCTCGCCCACGCCTGGGACGGTCAGCGGCTTCGTGCGGAACGGCTCCGCCGGGGTTGCCGGTTGCGCGTCCGTTTCGCTGGGGGCGCCTTCGCCTGGCGGGTGCGGTTCGGCTGCGCCCGTCCGTTCCGCCCCTCGGGCGGCCCGACCGCCCGCAGCCTGCGGCTCCTCGCCGGACGCGGCCTGCGACTCGGGGTCGGATGCGGCCTGCGACGCCGGGTCGGACGCGGGCTGCGACGTCGTGTCGCCCCGAGGACCAGCGTCCGTCCTGTCGCGGCCCCGCCACTGGTCGTCCGACGCCTCCCCGCCCGCTGGGCTCCCCCCGCCGGGGCCGCCGTCCGGGTCCGGGTCGTCGTCGTCCGGGCCGAACTCGCGCAGCGTTTCGGCCAGCTTCTGCTCGTCCAGGCCCGGGGCGTCGAACGGGTTCCGCCGCCGCCGGTGCGGCAGCGCCAGCAGCGCCGCCTGGCGGACGTCCTCCGCGAGGACCGCCGTACGGCCCGACCACGCCGCCAGGGCCGTCGCCGTACGGGCCATCACGATGTCCGCCCGCATGCCGTCCACCTCGAACGCCGCGCACGTCGCGGCGATCTGGCGGAGCGGGCCGTCGCCCAGGACGACGGACGGCAGCAGGGCGCGCGCCGCCACGATGCGGGCGCGCAGCGCCTCCTCCTCCGCCGCCCAGCGGGCCGCGAAGCCGGCGGGATCCGCGTCGTACGCCAGCCGGCGCCGTACCACCTCCACCCGCTCGTCCGGCTCGCGCGAGGCGGCGACCTCCACGGTCAGGCCGAAGCGGTCGAGGAGTTGCGGGCGCAGCTCGCCCTCCTCCGGGTTCATCGTGCCGACGAGCAGGAAGCGGGCCGCGTGGCGCACGGAGACGCCCTCGCGTTCGACGTACGAGGAGCCCATCGCGGCGGCGTCCAGCAGCAGGTCGACGAGGTGGTCGTGGAGGAGGTTGACCTCGTCCACGTACAGCACGCCGCGGTGCGCGTCCGCCAGGAGACCCGGCTCGAACGCCTTCACGCCCTCCGCCAGCGCGCGTTCGATGTCGAGCGCGCCGACCAGCCGGTCCTCGGAGGCGCCCACGGGCAGCTCCACCATCCGCGCGGGGCGCGCGGACGCGCCCGCGCGGTCGTGCGGGCCGTCGGGGCACGCCGGGTCGGGCGCGACGGGGTCGCACGAGAAGCGGCAGCCGGGGACGACGTCGAGGGCGGGGAGGAGGGTGGCGAGCGCGCGTACCGCCGTGGACTTGGCGGTGCCCTTCTCGCCGCGCACGAGGACGCCGCCGACCTGCGGGGACACCGCGTTGAGGAGGAGCGCCAGCCGCAGCTCGGACATGCCGACGACGGCTGCGAACGGGTAGGGGGTGCTCACGGGCACGTCCTTCCTTCGAGTGACGTGAAAGGCGTTTGAAGAACGCTGGTCAGGCCGTGCGGCAGACTGGATTCATCCGGAAAGACGATCATCTATTCCTCCCCCTCCAGATCTCCCTCGAGCTCGAGGTAGATCTCGCGGAGCCGGGTCAGCGCCGCCTGATCCGGCTCCGCCCACAGTCCCCGCTCCGCCGCCTCGAGCAGCCGCTCGGTGATCCCGCGCAGCGCCCACGGGTTCGAGCGCCGCATGAACTCCTGGTTCTCCGGGGCGAAGACGTACTCCGACGCCAGCCGTTCGTACATCCAGTCGTCCACGACCCCGGCCGTCGCGTCGTAGCCGAAGAGGTAGTCCACGGTCGCCGCCATCTCGAAGGCGCCCTTGTAGCCGTGCCGCCGCATCGCCGCCATCCAGCGCGGGTTGACCACCCGCGCCCGGAACACGCGGTGCGTCTCCTCGCCCAGCGTGCGCGTCTTCACCTGGTCCGGCACGGCGCTGTCGCCGATGTACGCCTCGGGGTTGGCGCCCGTCAGATGGCGGACCATCGCCACCATGCCGCCCTGGTACTGGAAGTAGTCGTCGGCGTCGACCAGGTCGTGCTCGCGGGTGTCGACGTTCTTCGCCGCCACCTGGATGCGCCGGAACGCCGCCTCCATGTCGCCGCGCGCCGGCCGCCCGTCCAGCCCCCGCCCGTACGCGTAGCCGCCCCACACGGCGTACACCTCCGCGAGGTCCGCGTCGGAGCGCCAGTTGCGGGCGTCGATCAGCGGCAGCAGGCCCGCGCCGTAGGCGCCCGGCTTCGAGCCGAAGATCCGGGCCGTGGCGCGCCGGCGGTCGCCGTGGACGGCGGTGTCCTCGTCGGCGTGCGCCCGCACGTAGTTGGCGTCCGCCGGCTCGTCCAGCTCCGCCACCGCCCGTACCGCGTCGTCCAGCAGCCCCACCACGTGCGGGAACGCGTCCCGGAAGAAGCCGGAGATGCGGACCGTCACGTCGATGCGGGGCCGGCCGAGCTCGGCGGGCGGCACGATCTCGAAGCCCGTCACCCGCCGCGAGGCGTCGTCCCACACGGGACGGCAGCCCAGCAGCGCCAGGATCTCGGCGATGTCGTCGCCCTGCGTGCGCATGCAGGAGGTGCCCCACACGGTGAGCCCGACGGAGCGCGGATAGGCGCCGTTGTCGGCGAGATGGCGGCTGAGGAGGGAGTCGGCGAGCGCCGAGCCGACGTCCCACGAGAGCCGTGAGGGGATGGCCTTCGGGTCGACGGAGTAGAAGTTGCGGCCGGTCGGCAGGACGTTGACCAGCCCACGGGTGGGGGAGCCGGACGGCCCCGCCGGTACGTAACCGCCGTCGAGGGCGTGCAGGATGTGCGTGATCTCGTCGGTGGTACGGGCCAGCCTGGGCACCACCTCGGTGCAGGCGAACTCCAGCACCCGCACGGCGTCGGTGACGTCCGCGCCGAGCACCTCGCCGACCACCGGCCGCACCGCCTCGCGCGCCCAGCCCCGCTCCTCCAGGGCCTCCGCGAGCCGCCGCGCCACCTGCTCCAGCAGGTCCACGGCGTCGGAGGCCGTCCGCGCCGGGCCGTCGGCCAGCTCCGTCAGCTCCTTCGGTACGGCGATCCGCGCACCCGGCTCCGCCAGCAGCTCCGCCTCGACCAGGCCCACGTGCGCGGCCAGCGCGGCCCGCAGCCCGGGCAGCGCGCCGCCCACACCGCCCCACACCTGCGCCGAACGCAGCACGGCCAGCGCCAGGTTGACGCGGGCCTCGCCGGCCGGGCCGGCGCCCAGGACGTGCAGGCCGTCGCGGATCTGCACGTCCTTGATCTCGCACAGCCAGCCGTCGACGTGCATGACGAACTCGTCGAAGTCGCCGTCGTCGGGCTGCTCGTCGACGTGCAGGTCGTGGTGGAGCTCGGCGGCCCGGACGAGTGTCCAGATCTGCGAGCGGACGGCCGGGGCCTTGGCCGGGTCGAGGTCGGAGACGAGCGCGTACTCGTCCAGCAGCTGCTCCAGCTTCGCCAGATCGCCGTAGGAGTCGGCGCGGGCCATCGGCGGGACCAGGTGGTCCACGACGGTGGCGTGGCCCCGGCGCTTGGCCTGGGTGCCCTCGCCGGGGTCGTTGACGATGAAGGGGTAGACGAGCGGGAGTTCGCCGAGGACGGCGTCCGGCGCGCAGCCGCGCGACAGGCCGAGGCCCTTGCCCGGCAGCCACTCCAGCGTGCCGTGCTTGCCCATGTGCACGACCCCGTCCGCGCCGAAGGTGTGCTCCAGCCAGCGGTAGGCGGCCAGATAGTGGTGCGAGGGCGGCATGTCGGGGTCGTGGTAGATGGCGATGGGGTTCTCGCCGAAGCCGCGCGGCGGCTGGATCATCACGACCACGTTCCCGAACTGCAGCGACGCCAACACGATGTCGTCGCCGTCGACGTAGAGCGACCCCGGCGGCTCACCCCAGTGCTGGAGCATCCCGGCGCGCAGGTCCTCGTCCAGCGTCGCGAACCACGCCTGGTAGTCCTTCAGCGGGACGCGGGCCGGGGCGGCGGCGAGCTGCTCCTCCGTCAGCCACTCCACGTCGTGCCCGCCGGCGGCGATAAGTCGATGAATCAGCTCGTCACCGTTGTCCGGGTGCCCGTCGACTCCGTACCCCGCGTCCCGCAGCGCGTCCAGCACGCGTACGGCGGAGGCGGGGGTGTCCAGACCCACCGCGTTGCCGACGCGGGAGTGCTTTGTCGGATACGCCGTGAAGACCAGCCCGATCCGCTTGTCGGCGTTCGGCTTGTGGGCCAGGCGCGCGTGCCGTACGGCGATCCCGGCGACCCGGCGCGCCCGCTCCTCGTCGGCGACGTACACCGGTACGCCGTCCGGGCCGTCCTCCTTGAAGGAGAACGGGACGGTGATCAGCCGCCCGTCGAACTCCGGGATCGCCACCTGCATCGCGGCGTCCATCGGCGACAGCGCCGCGTCGGACTCCTCCCACGCGCCCTTGCCCGACGTCAGACACAACCCCTGCAGCACGGGCACGTCCAGCGCCGCCAGCGCGCCCACGTCCCACGCCTCGTCGTCCCCGCCGGCGGACGCGTCGCTCGCCCGGGTGCCGCCGGAGGCCAGCACGGTCGCGACCAGCGCGTCGGCCTGCCCCAGCAGCTCGTACAGCGCGGGGTCGGCGTCGCGCAGGGACGCGCAGTACACGGGCAGCGCGTTGGCGCCCGCGCCCTCTATCGCATCGCACAGGGTGTCCACGAAGCCGGTGTTCCCGGCGAGCTCGTGCGCCCGGTAGAACAGCACCCCCACGGTCGGCCGCCCCGCGCGCCGCTCCCGCCGCCCGCGCACGCCGTACGCGGGCATCCGCTGCGGCTCGGCGAACCCGTGCCCGGTGAGCAGCACGGTGTCGGACAGGAACCGCGCCAGCTCGACGAGGTTCCCGGGCCCGCCCTCGACGAGGTACCTCAGCGCCTCGGCGACGACCCCGGCGGGCGCGCTGGACTCGGCCATCAACTCGGCGTCGGGCGTAGCCTCCCCCCCGAGCAACACGGTGGGAACCCCGGCCCCCTTCAGCACCGCAAGCCCGTCCTCCCAGGCCCGCTTACCCCCGAGCAGCCGCACGACGGCGACATCGGCACGCTCGATCAGCCCGGGCAGCTCACCGTCCACGTCCACCCGGGTGGGATTACCGATGAGGTAGGGCGCCCCGGACGCCCGTGCGGCGAGCAGATCGGTGTCCGAGGTGGAGAGCAACAACACGGTGCTCATACGACTCCTGAAGTACGAAGCGTGAACGTACGCAAAACCAGCCCGCCGCAGATATGCGACGCGGACCGCAACACCAGCCCCGGGCAGATACGCGGTGCGGGCCGCAAAACCAGCCCGTCCGGCGTTTGAGGACGAGCGCCGTCCAGGCGCGACGCGGCCGCAGGCCGCAAGGGGGTCCGGGGGCGAAGCCCCCGCAGCGCGAGGCGACCCGCGCTCACGGCGCACCCGGCGGCACGAACGGGAGCCCCGAGGGCGCCCCGCCCTCGATGAGCCGCATCAGCGCACCCGTATCCGCATGCGCCTCGATCAGATCGCCCAGCCGATCCAACTGCGCCTCCCGCAGCGCCGCGAACGACGTAGAAGGCGCGGGCACAAACGCCCGCCCCGCATCCGCCGCCACCCGCCGCAGAAACGCCCGCCGGAACCCGTCGGACTCCAGCGACCCGTGCCAGTGCGTCCCCCACACCGACCCCACCCGGCACCCGTCGAGGAACGGCTCACCACCGGAGACGGACGCCACCCCGTGATGGATCTCGTACCCCTCCACCGACTCGCCGAGCGCCGAACCGGAAGGCCGCGCCAGGGTCTTCTCCACCGCGAAGCGAAACGAGACGGGCAGCAGCCCGAGCCCCTCGACGGAACCGGCCCGCGACTCGACGTCGTCGACGATCCGCGCCCCCAGCACCTGGAACCCCCCGCACACCCCGAGCACCGGCCGCCCCTCCGCCGCCCGCCGGCGAACCGCGGCCGCGAGCCCGCGCTCGTGCAGCCACCGCAGCGCACCGACCGTCCCCCGCGTACCGGGGATGACGACGAGGTCCGCGTCCGCCAGCTCCTCAGGACGGTCCACGAAGCGGACGACGACGCCGGGCTCCGCGGCGAGCGCGTCGACGTCCGTGAAGTTCGACATCAGCGGGACGGCCAGGACCGCCACCCGCAGCACGTCCGCCCCGTACGGCGGCGCGACGACCGACTCGCGGACCGCGCCCCGCAGGGACACCCGCAGCCCGTCCTCCTCGTCGATGCCGAGGCCGTGTGCGAACGGCAGCACCCCCAGCACCCGCCGCCCCGTCAGCCCGTACAACTGCTCGAGGCCGGGCTCCAGCAGCGTGACGTCGCCCCGGAACTTGTTCACCAGATAGCCGGACACCAGCGCCTGGTCCTCGCGCGCGAGCAGCGCCGTCGTACCGAAGAAGGACGCGAAGACACCGCCGCGGTCGATGTCGCCGACCACGACCACCGGCAGGCCCGCGGCCCGCGCCAGCCCCATGTTCACGATGTCCGACCGGCGCAGGTTGATCTCGGCGGGCGAGCCCGCCCCCTCGCAGATCACCGCGTCGTGCGTACGCCGCAGCTCGGCGAGGCACTCCACCACGGTGTCCAGCAGCGTCTCCTGCCGCCCCGCGTGGTAGCCGCGCGCCGACATCTCGCCCACCGGCCTGCCCATCAGCACGACCTGGCTGGACCGGTCCGAACCCGGCTTCAGCAGCACCGGGTTCATCAGCGCGGACGGCTCCACCCGGGCGGCCGCCGCCTGCATCGCCTGGGCGCGGCCGATCTCCGCGCCCTCACGGGTGACGAAGGAGTTCAGCGACATGTTCTGCGCCTTGAACGGCGCGACCTTCACACCCTTGCGCGCCAGCCAGCGGCAGATGCCCGCCGTCACGACGCTCTTGCCCGCGTCGGACGTCGTCCCCGCGACCAGCAGCCCTCCGGCCAGCCCGGTCATCTCCTCGTGCTCCTTCCGGCGACGAGCCGCACTCCCACGGCCGTCGCGAGGGCCAGCGCGCCCACCCTGCGGGACAGGCGCGCGGCCCGGTGTATGTCGGCCGGGGCGACCGCCCTGGCCATGGTGTTGAGTTCCGGCCGGTGCTCCACGCGCCCGCCGTACGACAGCTTTCCGCCGAGCCGTACCCCGAGCGCCCCGGCGAAGGACGCCTCCACCGGGCCCGCGTTGGGGCTCGGATGGCGGTGCCCGTCGCGCCGCCAGGCCCGCCAGGCGCCCGCCGGATCGGGCGCGGCCAGCACCGTCAGCGCGGCGGTGAGCCGCGAGCCGGGCCGGCCCGCCGCGTCGTCCAGCCGGGCCGCCGCCCAGCCGAAGCGCCGGTAGCGGGGCGAGCGGTGACCGACCATCGCGTCGAGCGTGTTGACGGCCCGGAAGCCCGCCAGCCCCGGCAGCCCGCCGAGGGCACCCCACACGAGGGCGCCGACGACCGCGTCCGAGGTGTTCTCGGCGACGGACTCCACGACCGCCCGTGCGATCTGCGGCCCGTCCAGTGCGAGCGGATCGCGCCCGCACAGGCCGGGCAGCCGGTGCCGGGCCTCGGCGAGGTCACCGGCCTCGAGCGCGCCGCCGATCGCCCGCGCCTCGCGGACCAGGGACGTCCCGCCGAGCACCGTCCAGGCGGTCGCGGCGGTGAGCCCGGCCCGTACCAGCGGCCGGTCCCGTACGGCGCGTTCGGCGGCGGCCGCCACCGCGACCGCGCCGCCCGCGCACAGCGCCGTGTGCAGGGCGCCCCAGCCGCGGTGGTCGTGCCACAGCCGCCGCTCCAGCGCGCTGGCCAGCCGGCCGAAACCGGCGACCGGATGACCGCGCCGGGGGTCGCCGGCGATCAGATCGGCCGTGTAGCCGAGCACGACGCCGCAGACGGACGCGACATGCCCGGCACGGACATGCCCGAGGCTCAAGGTGCTCCTCAGACGAGGTCGGCGGGCCGCAGCGCGGACGGCCGTACGGCCGCCGGCCGCGGCACCAGCAGCCGCTCCGCGAGCCATCCGAAGACGATCCCGAACGACACCCACAGCGTGACGTGCACCGCGAGCGCCGAGAGCCGGAACCGCCACAGCAGCTGCGCCGGGAAGTCCCCGGGCACCTCGCTGACGGACGGCAGGAAGGCGTACGCCAGACCGATCGCGGCGACGAAGCCCGCGCCGGCCGCGACCGTCGCGTTCCAGTTGCCGAACCTGCCCGCGAGCCGTCGGCCTGCGATGACGGCGAGCAGTGCCAGCAGCACGCTCAGCGCCAGCAGCAGGAAGTACAGCTGCGTCCGCCGGTCGATGGTGCCCGGGTCGCCGACCCCCGGCGGGTTGGCGGGGTACTTCAGGAACGGCACGACGTACACCGAGACGAGCGCGGCGCCCGCGATCAGCAGGCTGGTCGCACGGGGGCCGAAGCGGCCGACGCGGCCCAGCGCGTACGCGACGGCCAGCGCCGCGATCCCGCCGGCGGCGACGCCGAACACGACGATCCCGGTGGCCAGTCCGGCGGTGGACTGCAGGGTCCGGCTGACGAGCGGTTCTTCGGAGTGGCTGTGCGCGGCGGAGCCGTGGTCGTGGTCCGCGGCGCCGTGCTCCTCGTACGCGATGGCCGCGTCGAGATGCTGTTCACCCAGGAAGTACGCGACGCACAGGGCGAGGCAGCCCGCGAGAAGACCCGCGAGCATGCCACGCACCAGTAGGCCCCGTACGGATACGGAGGTCATGAGAGTGGAGGTCTCCCCGTGCTCAGTGGCAGGGGAAGCCGAGCAGATGCCGGCCGTCGTGCAGGAACTCGTGCAGCTGGGCGCTCTGTTCCGCGCCGACGAAGAAGAGGGCCACCGACGAAAGGACGACGGTGAACAGTGCCCAGGGGGCTAGGGTCTTCAGCGAGACCGGGGTGAGGACGGGTGCCTCGACGGCGGAAGCGGCGTCGGGCACGGCAGCGGTGTGAGCCATGATGAAACCTCCCTGGGATCACGCGTCCCATTCGGTGGAGCTGTCGACGACGGAGCGGGTCTGACTCACCGGGAGGACGGGCCTCCCGGGCTCACAGTGGCGCGGCCGTGCCGGAGTTACACCGGGCTTCCTGCGCCGTCGTATGCAAAGGACGAGCAGACGATACCGGGGCGGTGGGGGAGCGGGATAGGGCGCCGCCGCGACATCGTGGGCGAAACGGCGTGATTTCGCCCGCGCGTGGCCGGTGGCGTGACGCGACTCACGGTCACCGCTCACGTGCTCACAGCACCAGCCACCCCCCGTCCACCGCCAGCTGCGCCGCGTTCACCGAGCGGTTGCGCAGCAGGAAGTCGACGGCGTCCACGACGTCCGCCATCACCGCCAGCCGGCCCGTCGGCGTACGGGAGCGGAACCCCTCCAGGACCTCCGCGGGCTTGTCCCGCCAGAACGGGCTGTCGGAGACGATGCCGGGATGGATCGCGTTGATCCGGACGGGAGCCAGCTCGATCGCCAGATCGCGGACGAGGCCCATGACGCCCGCGTTCACCGTGGCGACGGTCGTCGCGCCCGGATAGGGGCGCTCCTTCGCCTGTCCGCCGAAGACGACGATCGAGGTGTCGGGGGTGAACGCGGGGATCAGCGCGTGCACCGCCTCCGTGTAGCCGACGAGCTTCAGCGTCACCAGGCGCAGCGCCGCGTCGATGTCGTACGACCCGATGGGGTTGTGGTCGCGGGCGATCGCCGCGAGCACCAGATGGTCGACGCGGTCCAGTCCGGCCAGCGCGCCGGCGATCTCCTTCGGCCGGGACAGGTCCACGGCCAGCCCGCGCGTGCGGCCGCCGACCTCCTTGGCGACGGTGTCCGCGCGGTGGGCGTCGCGGCCGGTGAGCACCACGTCGTCGCCGAGGCCGGCGCGGTGGCGGGCGAACTCGCGGCCGATACCGGAGGTGCCGCCGATGACCAGCACGTTCATGGTTTCTCCTTCAGAGCCTCACGCAGATACTCCCAGTCCCGGGTGAACCGGTACGAATGACGCGACGGCGGCTGCGGCGCCTGTGTCTCCAGCCACCGCAGCGGCCCGTCGCCCGCGTTGCGGAAGCCGTGCACGCAACCCGCCGCCGCCCAGGCCGCGTCGCCCGGGCCCAGCAGCCGGTGCTCGCCGTCGAACCGGGCGTCGACCGTGCCCTCCAGGAACAGGTACGTCTCCTCGAACGGGTGGTCGTGCGTACCGGCGACACCGTCCGGCGCGTACTGGACCATGAACATCGTCGAGGCCACCGCGCCCAGATCCGGGTCGACCATCATCTTCACCGTGATACCGCTGTAGACGAGCAGCGCCGTGCGCATGCTCGCGGAGACGGCGAGCAGGTCCTGCGACTGCCTGCCCGGGTCCATCTGTTCCGGCTCGAAGTGCCCGTACGAGCGGGTGCGCGGATCGCGTACGTCGATCCGCCGCGGCTCGCGCGGGGGCAGCGCGGGTACGGGCTGCGTGTCGTGGCCGTAGCGGGCGCGCGGCACGGGGGCCAGCATGTCCGCCCAGCGCGCGGGCGCGCCGCCGGTGCCGCGCCAGGCGTGCGGGACGCCGGTGGGCAGCAGGCCGTAGTCGCCCTCCACCAGCAGCCGGGTGCCCTCCGGGGTGTCGAGCAGCACGGCGCCGGACAGGACGTGGAAGGACTCCTCGTACGCGTGGACATGCGCGCCCACCACGCCGTCCGGCGCCAGTTCGCACACGCCGAAGCCGGTGTGCACCGCGCCGTCCTCCTCGCCGACGACCTGCCACCGCCGCAGTCCGTGCGAGCCCGGCGGGGCGCCGGGCGGGACGGCGAACACCGCGTCCGCCGCCCGCCGTACCGCGAAGGCCGTCATGCCTGCTGCCGCCTGCGCGCCTCCGCCGCCGCGATGAGCCGGTCGCGCGACTCCTCCACCAGCCGGCGGGCGCGGGCGGTGTCGGCCAGCAGGGTGCCGTGGCGCTTGCGCACCACACCGTCGACGAGGACGGTGTCGACGTTCGAGGTGTCCGCGCCCAGCGTCACCGCCGCCACCGGGTCGATGAGCGGCGCCGTGTTGAGCCGGGTGGCGTCGATCGCGACGATGTCGGCCCGCTTGCCGGGGGTGAGGGTGCCGGTGCGCTTCTCCAGCCCGGCGGTGTGGGCGCCGTTCACGGTGGCGAACCGCAGCAGGTCGCGGGCGGTCAGCATGGTGTCGGGGACGGGGGTGTCCTGCTGCCAGCACTCGGCGTTGACGCGCGCCCGGTCGGCGCCGAACGCGGCGCGCATCTGGGTGAACATGTCGCCCGGGACCGTCGTCACCACGTCGATGGAGAGCGAGGGGCGCAGCCCGTACTCCTCGGCCTTCATCACCGGCGGCCAGCCGTGGCCCATCTGCAGCTCCACCTGCGGGGCGATGGAGATCCGGCCGCCGCTGTCGGCGACCATCCGCCACTCGTCCTCGCCGAAGTAGCAGCAGTGGATGTACGTCGTGCCCGGAGTGAGCAGCCCCAGCGCGTTCAGCTGCCGGATCATCCCGAAGCGGCCCGCCAGCCGCCCCATCGCCACGTGCACGGTGACCGGCAGGTCCAGCTCGCCGGCCAGCCGCCACTCCGACTCCACGACCTCGTTGGTGCAGAAGCCGGGGCCGCGGGTGGCCAGCGCCATCGTGAGCAGCCCGCCGTCGGAGGAGAAGTACCGCTCGCGGACGCGTCGTACGTCGGCGCCCGGGATCGCGATCTTGCTCTCGAACCAGTAGTCGGCGAGCGAGGTGTTGGCGCTGCCGTACGCGTACTGGGCGCGGATGCCCGTCTCCGTCAGGGCCTCGATCGCGGCGTCCGGGTGCTCGGGGGTGTTGTTGATGTGCGACCAGTCCACCAGCGTCGTGATGCCGGCGTCCAGGCACTCCAGGGCGCCGGCGAGGTTCGCCGCGTACACGTCCTCCGGGGTGTAGACGGGGGCGAAGTGGTCGAGGACGCCGGTGAAGTAGTCGTCCAGCGTGTAGTCCGGGGCGCAGCCGCGGATCGACGCCTCCCAGGTGTGCCGGTGGCTGTCGACGAACCCGGGGACGACGATCCGCCCGGTCAGGTCGAGCACCTCCGCGTCCCCGGCGGGGAGATCCCGCTCGATTGCCGCGATCTTCCCGTCCTCGATCAGGATGTCCCCCCGCTGCAGGTCCCCGATCGCCGGGTCCATCGTGACCACATGGCCGTTGCGCAGGAGCTTGCGACTGGTCATCGCCGTGACTTGCCTTCCTGGATGTGCCGTGCTCAGTAGTTGACGACGTCGCGGACCGTCGCCGCGACCCTGTCGACGGTGGGGATCACCCGCTCCTCCAGCACGTCGGCGAACGGCAGCGGTACGCACTCCGCCGCCACCCGGCGTACCGGGGCGTCCAGCAGGTCGAATCCCTCATCGGCGACGACCGATACGAGCGTTGCACCCCAACCGCCCTGGTAGGGGTTCTCCTCCACGGTCACCAGCCGGGAGGTGCGCGCGAGCGAGGTCAGCACCGTGGTGGTGTCCAGCGGGATCAGCGAGCGCAGGTCGATCACCTCGGCCGACACCCCGTCCGCCGCGAGCCGTTCGGCGGCGGCGAGGGCCACGGGCACCATCGCGGCCAGGGCGACGAGGGTGACGTCCGCACCGGGGCGGACGACCGCGGCCCGGCCCAGCTCGACGACGTGGTCCGGCGGCGCGGGGGCGCCCCTGCTCGCCAGCAGCCCCTTGTGCTCGAAGAACACCACCGGGTCGTCGCTGCGCACGGCCGCGGCCATCATGCCGACCACGTCGGCGGGCGTGGCCGGTGCGGCGATCTTCAGGCCGGGGACGGTCAGCGCCCAGTTCTCGGTGGACTGCGAGTGCTGCGCACCGAAGCCGAGCCCGCCGCCGTTCGCGGTCCGTACGACGAGCGGCACGGTCAGCTGGCCGCCCGTCATGTAGCGGACCTTGGGGATCTCGTTGGCGAGGTAGTCCCAGCAGCAGGCCAGGAAGTCGGAGAACATGATCTCGGCGACGGGCCGCATACCGGTCATCGCGGCACCCATCGCCGCGCCCACGATGGCCTGTTCGGAGATGGGCGTGTCCCAGACCCGCGCCGGCCCGAACTCCTCCCGCAGCCCGGCGGTCGTCTTGAACACCCCGCCGGCCGCCCCGATGTCCTCGCCCAGGCACACCACCGACGGATCGCGCCGCATCTCCCGCGCGATGCCCTCGGCCACCGACTCCCGGTACGTCACGTCCGCCACGCCGCACCTCCGTCGGCCCATACGTCGGTCAGCGCGGTGGCCGGGTCGGGGCCGGGCGCCGCCTTCGCCGCGTCCACGGCGTCCGCCACGGTGCGCGCGGCCCGCTCGTCGGCCGCCATGACCAGGTCCGGGGCGACGCCCAGATCGTGCAGCCGGCCGCGCGCCAGGTCGAGCGGGTCGTGCTTGAGCCAGTGCTCCAGCTCCCCGTCCGGACGGTAGGCGGCGGGGTCGGCGCGGCTGTGCCCGTAGTGCCGGTACGTCTCGCACTCCAGCAGTCCGGGACCCTCACCCGCGCGGGCCCGCCCGGCGAGGAGGGCGACGGCGTCGCGGACGGTCTCCACGTCGTTGCCGTCGACCACCCGGGCCGGGATGCCGTGTGCCGAGGCCCGATCGGCCGCGGGCCGGTACGTCGTGGTCAACGGCTCGGACGGCAAGCAGTACATCGGCGACTTCGAGATGCACCGCGGCGCCAAATCCGCTACCGCCGCCGCCCGGAGCTGCGTGGCCGCACCGGCGGCCCCATTCGCCGGCCGGCCACGTCGCTGCCCAGGAAGCGACACCTCCCGAGGCGCCCGCCCGGAGCCCGCCCGCCCCGCGGCAGCGGGATGCTCGGCGACACCCGAAACCCCCGCCCCGGCGACGGAGATCTGCACACCCTGGTCCGCGAGCGCCTGCAGCTCCGTGGCCGCACGCTCCTCACCCGCCGGCGGCTCGTCCGTCACCAGCCGCGTGATCACATCGCTGGGCACCGTCTGGAACATCGTGTCCGTACCGAGCTTCGAGTGATCGGCGAGGACCACGACCTCCGCGGCCGCCTGCACCAGCGCCCGGTCCACGCTCGCGGAGAGCATGTTGGACGTGGACAGCCCGCGTTCGGCGGTGAGCCCGCTGCCGGACAGGAACGCCCGCGACACCCGCAGCCCCTGCAGGGACTGCTCCGCGCCGCTGCCGACGAGCGCATAGTTCGAGCCACGCAGCGTGCCGCCGGTCATGACGACCTCGACCCGGTTCGCGTGCGCCAGCGCCTGCGCGACGAGCAGCGAGTTCGTGACCACGGTGAGCCCCGGCACCCGCGCGAGCCGGCGCGCCAGCTCCTGCGTCGTCGTACCGGCGCCGACCACGATGGCCTCGCCCTCTTCGACGAAACCGGCGGCGAGATCGGCGATGGCCGTCTTCTCCGCGGTCGCTAGATGGGATTTCTGCGGGAAGCCGGACTCCCGTGTGAAGCCGCCCGGCAGCACCGCACCGCCATGCCGGCGGTCGAGGAGTCCCTCGGCCTCGAGAGCCCGTACGTCCCGACGTACGGTCACCTCGGAGGTCTGGACCACACGCGCGAGCTCACGGAGCGATACGGCCCCGTTGGCTCGCACCATTTCCAGGATCAACTGACGACGTTCTGCAGCGAACACGAAACTGACAGTAACGCCAACGACCGACTGGTTTCAGCTCTTTGCGCCGATTAACGGAAGCTGTTCGTACCACTCGCCGGATGATGGTATACGCGGACGCACCCCTGTTCGGAGTGCCCGCGAAGGACGTCCGAACAGGTCTGACGGAGCCTCAGAGCTCCGACGCCGTCTTTCGTCCGTGCAGCTGACGTGCCACCTCGGCGATCGAACCCGACAGAGACGGATAGACCGTAAAGGCATTTGCGATCTGTTCGACGGTCAGATTGTTGTCGACCGCGATCGAGATGGGATGGATCAGCTCACTGGCCCGCGGCGCGACGACGACACCTCCGACGACGATTCCCGTACCGGGCCTGCAGAACAGCTTCACGAAACCGTCGCGAATCCCCTGCATCTTCGCCCGGGGGTTGCGCAGAAGTGGAAGCTTCATCGCCCGTGCGTCAATGCGCCCCTCGTCGATGTCGGCCTGCTGGTAACCCACCGTGGCGATCTCCGGGTCGGTGAAGACATTCCCGGACACCACCTTGAGATTGAGCGGCGCGACGGCGTCGCCGAGGAAGTGGTACATGGCGATACGACCCTGCATCGCGGCGACGGACGCGAGCGCGAAGACGCCCGTGACGTCACCGGCGGCGTAGATGCCGGGCGCGGAGGTCCGCGAGACCTTGTCCGTCCAGATGTGGCCGGAATCCTTCAGTCGTACGCCGGCCTCCTCCAGACCGATGCCCGCGCTGTTGGGGATCGCGCCGACGGCCATCAGGCAGTGCGTGCCGGAGATGACGCGCCCGTCGGCGAGGGTGACCTCCACCCGGTCCCCCACCCGCTTGGCGGAGGCGGCCCGGGAGCGGGCCATGACGTTCATGCCGCGCCGCCGGAAGACGTCCTCGAGGACGGCGGCGGCGTCGGGGTCCTCGCCGGGCAGCACGCGGTCGCGGCTCGACACGAGGGTGACCTTCGACCCCAGCGCCTGGTAGGCGCCGGCGAACTCGGCGCCGGTGACACCGGACCCGACCACGATGAGCTCCTCGGGGAGCTCCTCCAGGTCGTACACCTGCTTCCAGTTGAGGATGCGCTCGCCGTCCGGCAGGGCGTCCGGCAGCTCGCGGGGGGTCCCGCCGGTGGCGATGAGCACCGCGTCGGCGGTGAGCTCCTGCGTCGAGCCGTCGGCGGCGGTGACCGTGACCTGCCGCGACCCGTCCGGCGCCTGGCTCGCCCCGATGCTGCCGCGCCCGCGCATCACCCGGCCGCCGGCGCGGGTGACGGAGGCGGTGATGTCGTGCGACTGGGCGAGCGCGAGGCGCTTCACCCTGCGGTTGACCTTGCCGAGGTCCACGCCCACGACGCGGGCGGCCTGCTCCATCGGCGGGGTGTCGTCCGCGACGATGATGCCCAGCTCCTCGTAGGAGGAGTCGAAGTTCGTCATGACCTCGGCGGTGGCGATGAGCGTCTTCGACGGCACGCAGTCGGTGAGCACCGACGCGCCGCCGAGGCCGTCGCAGTCGACGACGGTCACCTCCGCGCCGAGCTGCGCGGCTACGAGGGCGGCTTCGTAGCCGCCGGGTCCACCACCGATGATCACGATCCTGGTCACCAGGCCATTGTCCCTCACGCCGGGCGCGCGGGGGTGGTGGGGGTCGCCCCGCCACGCCCCCGGCCTCTCGGCCGGCTCCCCCGGTCGGGCGCGGGTCCGCGCTGCCGCCTGCGGCGCGCCTCGGTGCGGTCCCGCACCCCCCGCGGGGGTCGGCGCTGCGCGCCTCAGTCCTCAAACGCCAGACGGGCTGGATGGGGTGCCAGTCACGCTGGAAGCGTCCGGTCACGCTGGCGCCTGCGGCGCGATTCGGCGCTCCGCGCCTCAGTCCTCAAACGCCGGACCGGCTGGGGTGGTGCTGCGGTCCCGCCGGAAGCGTCCAGTCCCGCCGGCGCCTGCGGCGCACTTCGGCGCTCCGCGCCTCAGTCCTCAAACGCCGGACCGGCTGGGGTGGTGCTGCGGTCCCGCCGGAAGCGTCCGGTGCCGCCGGCGCCTGCGGCGCGATTCGGCGCTGCGCGCCTCAGTCCTCAAACGCCGGACGGGCTGAGATGGGGTCCGGTCACATCGGAAGCGTCCAGTCACGCCGGCGCCTGCGGCGCGATTCGGCGCTGCGCGCCTCAGTCCTCAAACGCCGGACGGGCTGAGGGGGTGCTGCGGTCACGCTGGGAGGGAGCCGGGCGGGCTGAGCGGGTGCTTTTGCTGGCGGAGCGCAGCGGAGTCGGTTCACCCGCGCCGGGTCACCGTCGGCATACCTCGGCGGAGCGCCAGCGGAGCCGTTCGCTTCGCATCCGGACGGCGGAGCGCAGCGGAGCCGGCGCAGCCTCACCGGGTCACCGGGCGGCACACCCCGGCGCAGCGTCAGCGGAGCCGATCACTGGGCGGCGCCATGGCGCCGTCCCCCCGCGCTCCGCCCGGCAAGGCCCCTTGGGGCCGCAGAATCGCTCCGATCCACAACGACACCCGCCCACGAACCCCCACACCAGGGTCACCGGACACAACCGTCCCCGCCCCGGGTAACCGCCCACCCGAGGGCGCGCCCACACCTCGGAGGCGCCGACGGTGAGCGACCAGTGCGGGGGCGGGTGGCCAAGGGGGTTGGAGGCTCAGGTCGGGGGGCGGGGCTGGGGGCGGGCTGGTGGCGGAGCTGGTGGCGGGGCCCTGCACCCCCAACCACCCGACCACAATCGCCCACCCCGACCACGACGAGCCCGCACCCCCCCCAGGCGCCGACGTCAGGCAAGACGACCCGTAACGGGTGGCGTGTGGGTGGGGGCAACCCCGCGCCGAAGGCGCGGGCGGCGCCGGACACCCGACGCGCACCGGACACCCCCACAGGCGCCGGGCCACCGGACACGAACCCGACACCCACGCAGGCGCCAGGCCACCCGACACGAACCCGACACCCCCACAGACGCCAGGCCACCGGACGCGAACCCGCCCCCCACCCCCCGCCACCAGCCCACCGGACCGCAACCGCCCGCCCCAAGACAAACCCGCCGGTGGGCGCTGGGGGGCTTACCAGCCCCCCAGACCCCCCGTCCCGCGGCACGCGCGCCCCCCGCGAGCGAGGGGGTTCGGGCGCAACGGGCTTCTACGCGCGTAGGATCGACCGCGTGAACGCATCAGTTTCCTCGGATCCCCAGGCCGCGGCCAACGCCGCCGCGGACGCCCTGCGCCGCATCACCGGCGCCGAAACCCACGACGTCGCGCTCGTCATGGGCTCCGGCTGGGTGCCGGCCGCTGAGGCGCTCGGCGCGCCGGAGGCGGACTTCCCGGTCACCGACCTTCCCGGCTTCCCGGCGCCGGCGGTGGCGGGACACGCGGGCCGGGTCCGCTCGTACGTCGTCGGTGACAAGCGGGCGCTGGTCTTTCTGGGCCGCACCCACTACTACGAGTCCCGTGACGTCGCCGGCGTCGCGCACGGCGTACGGACCGCCGCGGCCGCCGGCTGCAAGACGGTCGTCCTCACCAACGGCTGCGGCGGTCTGCGCGAGGGCATGCGCCCGGGCCAGCCCGTACTGATCAGCGATCACATCAATCTGACGGCGGCGTCCCCCATCGTCGGCGCGAACTTCGTCGATCTCACCGACCTGTACTCCCCGCGGCTGCGCGCGCTGTGCAAGGAGGTGGACGCGTCCCTGGAGGAGGGGGTGTACGTCCAGTTCCCCGGCCCGCACTACGAGACCCCGGCCGAGATCGAGATGATCCGCCGCCTCGGCGCGGACCTGGTCGGCATGTCGACCACCCTGGAGGCCATCGCGGCCCGCGAGGCCGGCGCCGAGGTCCTCGGCATCTCCCTGGTCACCAACCTCGCCGCGGGCATGACCGGCGAGCCGCTGAACCACGAGGAGGTCCTCCAGGCCGGCAAGGACTCCGCCGCGCGCATGGGCACCCTGCTCGCGGACGTACTGCCGCGCCTCTGACGGCCGACCGACGGCCGACCGGCCCCCGCACGCCCCTGCCCGGGGTACCCGTTCCCCATGCCCCGCCCCACCACGCCCCACCCCCGGAGAACACCGCACCGGAAAGGACCACCCCCGTGGCACACGAAGACCTCAAGGCGCGCGCAGCGGCGTGGCTCGCGGAGGACCCGGACCCGGACACCCGGGCGGAGCTGGAGAAGCTGATCGAGGCCGGTGACACGGACGCGCTGGCGGAGCGGTTCGCCGGGATGCTGCAGTTCGGTACGGCCGGACTGCGCGGTGAGCTGGGCGCGGGCCCGATGCGGATGAACCGCGGGGTCGTCATCCGCGCGGCCGCGGGCCTGGCGGCGTATCTGAAGAAGCAGGGCCACACCGACGGCCTCGTGGTCGTCGGCTACGACGCCCGCCACAAGAGCATCGACTTCGCCCGCGACACCGCCGCCGTCATGGTGGGCGCGGGGCTGCGCGCCGCGCTGCTCCCCCGGCCGCTGCCGACGCCCGTGCTCGCGTTCGCGATCCGGCACCTGGGCGCCGTCGCCGGCGTCACCGTCACCGCCAGCCACAACCCGCCGCAGGACAACGGCTACAAGGTCTACCTCGGCGACGGCTCGCAGATCGTCCCGCCCGCCGACGCGGACATCGCGGCGGAGATCGAGGCCGTGGCGTCGCTGGAGTCGGTGCCGCGCGCCGTCGGCGGCTGGGACATCCTGGGCGAGGACGTCGTCGACGCGTACCTCGACCGCGCAGCCCACGTGGCCACCCCCGGCGGACCGCGCGACCTGCGCGTCGTCCACACCGCGCTGCACGGCGTGGGCGGGGTGACGCTGCGCGAGGCGTTCGTACGGGCGGGCTTCGCGGCGCCGCTGCCGGTCGACGAGCAGTTCGCGCCCGACCCCGACTTCCCCACGGTCTCCTTCCCGAACCCGGAGGAGCCGGGCGCCATGGACCTCGCCTTCGCCAGGGCGCGGGCCGAGGGCCCCGACATCATCCTGGCCAACGACCCCGACGCGGACCGCTGCGCGGTGGCCGTCCCGGCCCCGGGTACGGACGAGGGCTGGCGGATGCTGCGCGGCGACGAGGTCGGCGCGCTGCTCGCGACGCACCTGGTCCACAAGCGGGCCACCGGCACCTTCGCGACGTCCATCGTCTCGTCCTCGCTCCTCGGCCGGATCGCGGCGGCGGCAGGCCTTCCGTACGAGGAGACGCTGACCGGGTTCAAGTGGCTCTCGCGCGTCGAGGGCCTGCGCTTCGGTTACGAGGAGGCGCTCGGCTACTGCGTGGACCCCGAGGGCGTACGCGACAAGGACGGCATCACGGCGTCGCTCCTCGTGGCCGAACTGGCCGCGGAGCTCAAGGCGTCGGGCCGCACGCTCGACGATCTGCTGGACGACATCGCCGTCGAGTACGGACTGCACGCCACGGACCAGCTCTCGGTCCGGGTCGAGGACCTCGGCCTCATCGCGGCGGCGATGGAACGCCTGCGCGCGCAGCCCCCGTCGTCCCTCGCCGGGCTGCCGATCGCCTCGGCGGAGGACCTCACGAAGGGCTCCGCGGCGCTGCCTCCCACGGACGGCCTGCGCTACCACCTCGCGGGTGACCCCGCCCGGGGCATCGAGGCCGCGCGGGTGATCGTCCGCCCGAGCGGCACGGAGCCGAAGCTCAAGTGCTACCTGGAGGTCGTGATCCCGGTCGCCTCGGCGGACCGCCTCGCCGCGGCCCGCGCCCTGGCGTCGTCGACGCTGGCGTCGCTGAAGGCGGATCTGGGGTCGGCGGCGGGCATCTGACGGCTCACCCGGCGTGAGGCGGGTACCCGGCCGGTGAACCGCGGAGCCGCCGGCCGTCGGCGGCTCCGCCCGTCCACGGATCGGAGACTCCCCATGCTGGCTTTCGCAGCCTTCGTGCTCTTCGGGATCGCCTGGATCCTCCACATCACCGAAACCACGGTGGACGCGGAGATCTTCAGCACCTGGAGCGTCGTCTTCCTCGGCCTGGCCCTCCTCGCGCTGCACCTCGGCGGGGTCGGCACCACGTGGTCCGGCCGCCGCTGGAGTCGCCGCCGCTGACCCGCTCCGCGGGATCCCGGCCTCGGACTGCCGCGCCCCCGGACCGGGCACGGCCTAGTGATAGGCGGCGGAACCGAACCCCGCGGCCAGGGGCATGCGCAGCCCCAGCGGCGGCGGCGCCGCGAACGCGTCCGCGAGGGACCGCGCGTAGTCCCGCTCGAAGAGCGAGCCCAGGACGAAGTCCGCGGTGAGCGCCCCGACTTCCGCCCGGTGGCCGCTGAGCGTGTGCCCGTCGGTGTGGACCTCGAAGCGGCACACGTCCCGGTTGGCCTTCTTCACCCGCTCCGCGAGCCGGTACGACGACTCGGGCTCCGTCCGCGCGTCGTCCGTGCCGTGCACGATCAGCACGCGCCGCCCCGCGAGCTGCTTCACCGGCTCGTCCGCCACGCTGTCCGCGGGCAGCCAGGGCGCCAGCGCCGCCACCGACCCCACCGCGTCGTGCCCCGCCGCCCGCAGCGCGGCCCGCCCGCCCATGTCGACGCCGATGAGGGCGACCGGTACGTCCCCGTACCGGCGTACGACCTCGTCGACCGCCCACATCGCGTCCCGCACGGGATCCGCCGCGTCCCCGTTCCAGCCGCGCACGCGGTACTGCACGACGTGCGCCGCCAGCCCGTCCCGCCGCCCCGCGCGGGCCAGTGCGCGCGCGAGCTGGCGCACCGCGGCGGACGACAGCCGCGTGGGGCGGCCGGTACCCTCCGGCGGGCCCGCCGGGAGCAGCAGAGCGACGCCCTGCGGGGTGCCGGCGGGACCGAGGGACCGGCCGAGGGCTGCTTCACGGGTACGGGCGGCGTTGGCCGGACGCGTCAGCATGCCGCCACCTTCGCAGATGGGGCCGCCACGGCGATAGCCGTTCACCAACTCCCGTTCCGGTACCGGCCCCACGGGGCCCCGGCCGAGGTCACCGCCGCGGCCGGTGGGGCGCCAACACCCCGCGGACGCCCAGCCTCTACGCGCGTAGCCGCCGAGGGGCTATTGTGCGGGAATGAACAGCGACACCCCGGGGACTCCCACCCCCGACCAGATCAAACGGGCCCCGAAGGTCCTGCTGCACGACCACCTGGACGGCGGCCTGCGTCCCGCCACGATCATCGAGCTGGCCCGTGACTGCGGTTACGGCGACCTGCCCGAGACCGACCCGGAGAAGCTCGGCGTCTGGTTCCGCGAGGCCGCGGACTCCGGGTCGCTGGAACGGTATCTGGAGACCTTCGCCCACACCTGCGCCGTGATGCAGACGCGGGAGGCGCTCACCCGGGTGGCCGCCGAGTGCGCCGAGGACCTGGCGGCGGACGGCGTGGTGTACGCCGAGGTCCGCTATGCCCCCGAGCAGCATCTGACGGCCGGGCTGACCCTGGAGCAGGTCGTGGAGGCCGTCAACGAGGGCTTCCGCGAGGGCGAGCGGCGCGCGCTGGCGGCCGGCCACCGCATCCGCGTGGGCGCGCTGCTGACCGCGATGCGGCACGCCGCCCGCGCGCTGGAGATCGCCGAACTCGCCAACCGCTACCGCGACAACGGCGTGGTGGGCTTCGACATCGCGGGCGCCGAGGCGGGCCACCCGCCGACCCGCCACCTCGACGCGTTCGAGTTCCTGAAGCGGGAGAACAACCACTTCACCATCCACGCCGGCGAGGCGTTCGGCCTGCCCTCCATCTGGCAGGCGCTGCAGTGGTGCGGCGCCGACCGGCTGGGCCACGGCGTGCGGATCATCGACGACATCGAGGTGGCCGACGACGGAGGCGTGAAGCTGGGCCGGCTCGCGGCGTACGTCCGCGACAAGCGGATCCCGCTGGAGATGTGCCCGTCGTCCAATCTGCAGACGGGCGCGGCCACGTCGTACGCGGAGCACCCGATCGGCCTGCTGCGGCGGCTCCACTTCCGTACGACGGTGAACACGGACAACCGGCTGATGAGCGGTACGAGCATGAGCCGGGAGTTCGAGGAGCTGGTGAAGGCGTTCCACTACACGCTGGACGACATGCAGTGGTTCACCGTCAATGCCATGAAATCCGCTTTCATTCCTTTCGATGAACGTCTCGCGATGATCAACGAGGTCATCAAGCCCGGCTACGCCGAGCTGAAGTCGGAGTGGCTGTTCTCCAGCGGCGGCCTGAACGGCTGAGCCGACGTCCTGGCGCCCCGCCTCTCAGCTCCCGGCCTCTCCAGGGCCCCGGGAGCCGGGGCGCCGCAGCAGACGGGTGAGCGGCGAGGCCCGGCCTTCCCGGGCGCGCCGGTACCGCTCCAGGGTCTCGGGCGTTGCCGTACGCACCCACAGCGGGGCCCCGATCAGGACCCGGTGGTACCCCTCCGACCGGAACATCTCCGGCAGCACGACATCGCAGTAGATCTCGGCGAACCACTCGCACTCCGGCCCCTGTTCCAGGTGCATGCTGGAGACGTAGAGGCGCTCGCGCTCGGCGAGGGGCCGCTCGTAGTGCGCCGCCAGCCGCACCGCCGCCCACGCCAGCTGCGGATGGACGGGCAGCCGCAGATGCTCTCCCTCCCGCAGCCGGTCGTCGAAGTTCGTGATCAGCTGCGTCGCGGTTCCGAGGCCGGAGCCGACGTCCTGCCGCTCGTACATCTCGGTCATCCGGAACGGCCGCGTGTGCTCCCGGCTTCCGAACAGGCACAGGTCGACCTGCCGGCCCTGCGGGTCGGCCGTACGGACGTGGAGTACGACCGCCTCCGTCTCGTGCTGCCCATGCACCTCGGAGAAGTGCACGGTCCCCGCCCCCTCGGCCCACTCCACGGCCGGTAGGCGGGCGAAGGTCACCTCGGCCTGGTCGCCGATGACGCGCTCGACGGCGTCCGCCAGCTCGGTGCGCTGCTTGATCTGCCCGGCGGGCTCCTGGACCTGGGCCTGGAACACCCCGAGGTTCACCCCCAGGGAGGCGGTCGCCGCCGGTCCCGGCCGGATCCCGTTGTCCTCCGCGACGAGCAGTACGCGGCGGTTCGACCAGTACTTGTACTTCATCAGACCTCCGGCGATCCCCCGTGCCCGCACCCAGTGTGGCGCTCCGTGGGCCGGGGCACGTCAATTCCATGAAATCCGCTTTCATTCCTTTCGATGAACGTCTCGCGGTGATCGACGAGGCCGCCGGGTCCGGCCACGGCGGGACGAAGTCCGGGCGGCTGTTCAGGCAAACGTCGGTGACCAGCGGTTCTGTGGAATACGGGAGCTGATCCGATCAGCATGCGATGGGGCCGTACGGGTCAATATCCCGGCGGCCCCGTCGTGGTTGGCCAGTCCGCGGACCGCTGGCTAGCGTGAAAACGCCTTTCAGCCGACGAGGACGAGGACTCGAATTCCATGAAGACCCGCAAGATTCTGGGTGCGACGCTGCTCGGTGCCGCCTTTGTCGCCGGTGCGGCCGGTTCGGCCAACGCCGCGGACGAGCCGGGCGGCCTGCCCCCCGTCGACGGCCTGACCGGGCTCGGCTCCGGGGTGAGCGTCCCCGACGGCCTGCTGAACCAGACCGGCAAGCTGAACGGCGTCGGCCACGGCACCGTCGGCAACGTCGCCGGCACCGACCTCGGCGGGCTGACCTCGCTGGGCGGCTCCGCCGTCGGCGACGGCAGCGTCGGCAAGCCGAGCCTCGCGGTCGACGGCGTGACCGAGCAGCTGGGCGGCCTCGCGGGCTGAGCACCCCGGGACGTACGCAAGGGCCGTGCCCACCCCCAGGCCGGGGGTGGGCACGGCCCTGCGCCGCGTCCGCGGGTCCGCCGGGTCAGCTCACCACGCGGCGGCCCGGCCGTGCGCCTTGTCCTCGCTCGGGAGCACCAGCCACAGCGCCAGATAGATCAGGAACTGCGGGCCGGGAAGCAGGCAGGAAACGAGGAAGATGACCCGCATCGTGTTCGCGGAAATACCGAAACGGCGCGCCAGTCCCGCGCAGACTCCGGCAATCATCCTTCCGTCCGTGGGGCGGGTCAGTGCGGCCATGACGGCGACTCCTTCGATCGGCGTTGTTCCGTCTTTCCGACGGTAATTCCACCGTAGGCGCCGGCCGGCCGGAGAACGTCGGACTAGGGTGCGATACCGACCCTGGAGAATCTCGGGGTCTTACCCTGAGAAACGCCGCCACCGGGGGTTACGACGGCCGGCGGGCCGTCGATCCGCCGCCGCAGGGCGCCGCGCACGGCGGGGACGACCGCCAGATGCAGGACCGCGATGCCCGTGGTGTTGAGCAGGACGGCGTCCACGTTTCCCACCTGGCCGGGGATTCCGCTCTTCAGCAGCTCGATGCCCAGGGAGAGCATCAGGCCGGCGAAGGCGGTGCGGACGAGGGAGCCGACGGTGGAGACGTACAGCCGCCCGCCCGCGAGGGGCAGCAGCACGCCGAGGGGTGCCAGCAGCAGGAACGGTCCTCCGATGCCGCGCACGGCGGCCCAGCCGCCCTCCGCGACCTTGTCCCGGATCGTCGCGAGGGGTTCGAGGTTCGTCCCGTCCACCCAGGGGACGGAGGCGGGTCGCAACGTCAGCCACCAGACGATCGCGAAGTGCGCCAGCAAGAGCAGAACCCCTGCCGCACGAATCCCCATGGGTGCCCGCCGCGCGGGCGCATGACGCTGCACGATCCGGAAGACGCGGCTCGACGCCCGTACGGTTCCGGACAACTCGCACGTGTGGGACGCGCCACGGCTGATTGCGTACGGCGCCATCTTGAGCACGTTCAGTATCTCTGTCACCGTCGCGTCCGACGGCCGCTCCGCGGGGTCGCTCGTCGGGGACGTGCCCGGGGGGCGAGCTGTTCGGAGCAGTGCGGTGGCCGGCCTTGGGGGGTTGGTGGGTGCAATGAGCTGGACCCAGACCGAGGAATCCGAGTACGGACCGGAGCGACCGCCGGCGTGGCGGGACAATCTGCGGTATTCGGCCGCGCTGTGGGCCGCGGCCGCCATGTTCTACGCGGAGTCGGCCTTCACCGTCGCCCTCGGCAATGCCGTCATCCCCCAGGGGGATCCCGACACCCCCCTCAGCGGTGCCTTCTACCTGGTCGTCGGTCCCGTGCTCTCGATCGTCGCGGCGATGTGCCTGGCGCTGCCGACCGTGCTGTTCTCCCGGTGGTCCGCGAGCCGTGCCGGGCGGCCCGAGACGTGGTGGTGGTGTGCCGCGTCGTGCGCGGCGGCCATGCTGGCCCTGGTGGTGATACTGCCCGTGATGGCGGGCGCGGCGCCGCGTGCGGTTGTGGTCCTGAAGGTCTGGCTGGGCCTCACGGCCTTCGCCACCCCTGCGGCGCTGGCGGCCCGTGGCGCGGCGAACGGCCACCGGTTCACGGCATGGGCGGGCTGTGGGGGCGGGACTCTGATCGCCGCGGTGGTCGCCGGGCTGACCGTACGGGTGTCCGCCACGGACATCCTGCCCGGCTGATCGTCGCCGGCGCCTCAGCCTCGCAGCGCTGTCCGCTCCGCCGACGTCTGCCCGGGGCTCAGGACCCCGTTGCACCGCCACCGGCGGCCGCCCCGGCGGGGCCTACCCCGCCACCGTCTCCCGACCCGCCGCCGCGATCCGCGTCAGCGCCTCGCGTTTGCCGCAGGCGTGGGCGCCCAGCGCCGCCTGGCGGGCGACGATCGCCGGTTCCGCCTGCATGAGGCGCCAGCCGCGCAGCAGCAGGACGTGCGGGGCCTTGCGGCCCTCGCGGAGGTCGCGCAGGAGGCGGCGGCGGAACGTGCGGCCCGCGCCGCGGTGCAGGCAGAGCGCGTCGGCCAGCAGTCCGCGGTCGGCGACCGCCCGGACGATCTCCGCGGCGAAGATGCCCTCCGCGATGAACAGCGGGGCGTCCTTCAGATCGAAGACCTCGTGCCCCGTCACCGCGCTCTTGCCGATGTCGTACAGGGGGGTGTCCGTCCGGCCCGTCGCGCACAGCTCGGCGATGGCGGCGACGGCCGCCTCCGCGTTCCAGGAGCCGGGCGCGTCCCAGTCGACGCCGTGCCCGCCGTCGAACAGGGGCAGCGTCGGGTCGTCGCCCTCCTTGTAGAAGTCGTCGAGGCGCAGCACGGGAAGTCCCGCCTCGGCGGCGAGGCGGGACTTACCGGAACCGGACGGGCCGGTCAGCAGGATGACGCGAGCGGGCATGACTTCCAGTATGGGGTGGAGCGGGCGGGCCGTCGTAGGCCCCGGGCCTTCGTGGTTCGGGCAGCCCGTCGTACGGCCGGTCGCCCCGGCCGTACGACGGCGGAAGCGGTCAGTACGAGGAGCCGCCCGCGCCCAGCGAGCCGGTCGGGTGCCAGACCGTCTTCGTCTCCAGGAACGCCTTCATACGGTCCAGTCCCGGATCCACCGCCCAGTCGTCGGTGCCCCCCCGCAGCACCCGCTTGAGGTTCTCCGCGGCGGCCACCTCCAGCTCCGTCGCCAGCTCCCGGGAGGCGGTGGCGCCGGTGAGGTCGATCCCGTTCACGTCCATGTGCGCGGCCAGCGTCGGCGCGATCTCCGCCGTGAAGCCGGAGAGGACGTTGACGGTCCCGCCGGGGACGTCCGAGGTGGCCAGCACCTCGCCCAGCGAGAGGGCCGGCAGCGGACGCGTCTGCGAGGTGACGACCACGGCCGTGTTGCCCGTGGCGATCACCGGGGCGAGCACCGACACCAGGCCCAGCAGCGAGGACTCCTGCGGGGCGAGGACGGCGACGACGCCCGTCGGCTCCGGCGTGGAGAGGTTGAAGTACGGCCCCGCGACCGGGTTCGCGCCGCCCGCGACCTGGGCGATCTTGTCGGTCCAGCCGGCGTACCAGATCCACCGGTCGATGGCCGCGTCGACCTGCGCCGCGGCCTTGGCCTTGGACGACCCCTCGGCCTCGGCGACCTCCAGCGCGTACTGCTCGCGGCGGCCCTCCAGCATCTCGGCGATGCGGTAGAGGATCTGGCCGCGGTTGTACGCCGTGGCGCCCGACCAGGCGCCGAACGCCTTGCGGGCGGCGACTACCGCGTCGCGGGCGTCCTTGCGGGAGGACTGCGGGACGTTCGCGAGCCAGCGGCCCTTGGCGTCACTCACCTCGTACACCCGTCCGCTCTCGGAGCGGGGGAACTTGCCCCCGACGAAGTTCTTGTAGGTCTTGAGGACGCTCAGCCGCGTCGCGGTGGACTCAGACATCGAGGTACGCCTCCAGACCGTGCCGGCCGCCCTCGCGGCCGAAACCCGACTCCTTGTAGCCGCCGAACGGCGAGGTCGGGTCGAACTTGTTGAACGTGTTGGCCCAGATCACGCCCGCCCGCAGGCTGTTCGCCACGGACAGGATCCGCGAGCCCTTCTCCGTCCAGATACCGGCCGACAGCCCGTACTGGCTGTTGTTGGCCTTCGCGACGGCCTCCGCCGGCGTACGGAACGTCAGCACGGACAGCACCGGGCCGAAGATCTCCTCGCGCGCGATCCGGTGCGCCTGGGTGACGCCGGTGAACAGCGTCGGCGCGAACCAGAAGCCGTTGCCGGGCAGCTCGCACGGGGCGGTCCAGCGCTCCGCGCCCTCCGCCTCGCCGGCCTCGCTCAGCGCCGTGATCCGGGCCAGCTGCTCGGCGGAGTTGATGGCGCCGATGTCGGTGTTCTTGTCGAGCGGGTCGCCCAGGCGCAGGGTGGAGAGCCGGCGCTTGAGCGAGTCCAGCAGCTCGTCGCGGACCGACTCCTGGACCAGCAGCCGCGAGCCCGCGCAGCAGACCTGGCCCTGGTTGAAGAAGATGCCGTTGACGATGCCCTCGACGGCCTGGTCGATGGGGGCGTCGTCGAAGACGATGTTCGCGCCCTTGCCGCCGAGCTCCAGGGTGACCTTCTTGTGCGTGCCCGCGATCGACCGGGCGATGGACCGGCCGACGGCGGTGGAGCCGGTGAAGGCGACCTTGTCGACGCCCGGGTGCTCGACGAGGGCGGCGCCCGTCGTCCCGTCGCCGGTGATGATGTTGACGACGCCGCGGGGCAGCCCGGCCTGGCGGCAGATGTCCGCGAAGAACAGCGCCGACAGCGGCGTGGTCTCCGCGGGCTTCAGGACGACCGTGTTGCCCGTCGCCAGCGCCGGGGCGATCTTCCACGCCAGCATCAGCAGCGGGAAGTTCCACGGGATGACCTGGCCGGCGACCCCGAGGGGCCGCGGCGACGGGCCGAAACCGGCGTGGTCGAGCTTGTCGGCCCAGCCCGCGTAGTAGAAGAAGTGCGCCGCGACCAGCGGCAGGTCCGCGTCACGCGTCTCGCGGATCGGCTTGCCGTTGTCGAGGGTCTCCAGGACGGCCAGCTCGCGCGAGCGCTCCTGGATGATGCGGGCGATGCGGTACAGGTACTTGCCGCGCTCGGCGCCCGGCAGCGCGGACCAGGACGCGAACGCCTTGCGGGCCGCCTGCACGGCCCGGTCCACGTCCGCCGCGCCGGCCTGGGCGACCTCGGACAGCACCTCCTCGGAGGACGGGGAGATGCTCTTGAAGACCTTGCCGTCGGCCGCGTCGGTGAACCCGCCGTCGATGTACAGCCCGTAGCTGGGCGCGATGTCGACGACGGACCTGGACTCGGGGGCGGGGGCGTAGTCGAACGCCGGAGACTTCTTGTTTGCCATCGTGATCAGTCCACCGTCACGTAGTCGGGGCCGGAGTAGCGGCCGGTGCTCAGCTTCTGCCGCTGCATCAGCAGGTCGTTGAGCAGGGAGGAGGCGCCGAAACGGAACCAGGTGTTCGTCAGCCAGTCCTCGCCCGCGGTCTCGTTCACGAGCACCAGGAACTTGACCGCGTCCTTGGACGTCCGGATTCCGCCCGCCGGCTTCACCCCGATCTGTACTCCAGTCTGCTCCCGGAAGTCGCGCACGGCCTCCAGCATCAGCAGGGTGTTCGCCGGGGTGGCGTTGACGGCGACCTTGCCGGTGGAGGTCTTGATGAAGTCGGCGCCCGCGAGCATGCCGATCCAGCTGGCGCGCCGGATGTTGTCGTACGTCGAGAGCTCGCCGGTCTCGAAGATGACCTTGAGCCGGGCCTTGCCGGAGGCGTCCTTCACGGCGCGGATCTCGTCGTACACGTCGAGGTACCGGCCCGCCAGGAAGGCGCCGCGGTCGATGACCATGTCGATCTCGTCCGCGCCCGCGGCGACGGCCTCCCGGGTGTCCGCGATCTTGACCTCGCGCGAGACGCGGCCCGCGGGGAAGCCGGTGGCCACGGAGGCCACCTTCACACCGGAGCCCTTGAGGGCCTCGGCGGCGACGCCCGCCATGTCCGGGTAGACGCAGATCGCCGCGACCCTGGGCGTGGTGCGGTCCAGGGGGTCGGGGTTGATGCCCTTGGCGCACAGGGAGCGCACCTTGCCGGCGGTGTCGGCGCCCTCCAGCGTGGTCAGGTCGATCATCGAGATGGCCAGGTCGATGGCGTACGCCTTGGCCGTCGTCTTGATGGACCGGGTACCCAGAGACGCCGCCCGCGCCTCCAGGCCGACGGGGTCCACTCCGGGAAGCCCGTGCAGGAAGCGGCGGAAGGCGCTGCCGGAGGAGGTGACCTCCGCGGCGAGCCGCTCGGCGGTGGCGCGGTCGGCGCGCGCGGCGGTTGTTTGGGGGGACATGCTCACCAGACGAGCATATCTACACGCGTAGCGGCGCGTCATCCCCCACAGCGGGGACCGGAGCGCACCGCCCTTCGCGGCACGGGTCCCGGCGTACCGTCCGGACCCGGCGCGCTGCCGATCGATGCCGTACCGCAATGTCCGGATAGCGGACCGTGGGGCAGAATCGGGCGCATGAGCTCGGACAAGCCCTCGACGCCGCCGCCCGCCGACCAGCCCGTCTTCGCGGACCGCACCTACCGGTCCATCGGCGGGATCGTGGGGGGTGTGCTGGTGCTGGCCCTCGCGCTGTGGCTGGGGATCGACGCCCTGGTCCAGGGGGACGGGCGGGCCAGGGTGCTGGCCGTCACCGCGCTGCTGTGGGTGGTGCCCCTGGTCGTCGCCTTCGCGCTGCGGCCGGCCGTGTACGCCAACACGGAGCGGATGCGCGTACGCAATCCGATGCGCACGCTGACCGTGCCGTGGGCTGTGGTGGACGAGCTGCGCTCGGGGCTGAACAACGAGTTCTTCGCCGACGGGAAGAAGTACCAGCTCTGGGCCATTCCGGTGTCCCTGCGGGGCCGCCGGCGCGCGGGCCGCAAGCAGTACCGGGCGGAGCGCGGCCGGCGCGGCGGGGCCGCCGCCGAGACCACGCAGCACGTTCCGGAGGACTTCCGGCACTCGGGCGACCAGTCGATGGGCGATCTGCGCGAGCTGCTCGCCATGAACGCGCAGCGGCCGGAGGCCGCCGGGACGCTGACCGTGCGCTGGGCGTGGGAGATCATCGCGCCGCTGGCGGTGGGGCTGGTCGGGTTCGTGGTGACGCTGATCGCCGGCTGAGACCGGCCGCCCGGGGACGTACCCGGGCACACAGACGCCCGGCCACGCACCCGGGTACACAAACGAAGGAGCGGGACCGGTCCAGCCGACCGGTCCCGCTCCTGTTCCCCCAGGGGTTCCCCCGAACCCCCCGTTTCCCCCCGTGACGCCTGCCCCGGCCCCTTCCTCAGGCGGTGCGGACCCCCATCCGCACCACGGCCGGCGCCCGGCGCCGTGTCCGCCCCCGTGAGTCCGGTGACGAACAGGTCCGGGGCCATGCCCCGGACCTCGTTCCGCGGTCAGGCGACGAGCTCCCCGAAGCACTCCTCCTCGTCGCGGCCGAAGCTGAGCGCCTCGTCCTCGCGCAGCCGGCGCAGCGAGCGCCAGATGCTGCTCTTGACCGTGCCGACGCTGATGTTCAGCGTCTCGGCGATCTCCGGGTCCGTGCGGCCCTCGTAGTAGCGCAGGACGAGCATCGTGCGCTGCAGTTCGGGCAGCCGGGCCAGCGCCTGCCAGAGCACCGCGCGCAGCTCGGTGCCGCGCATGGCGTCCGTCTCGGCGGCCGTCTCGGGCAGTTCCTCGGTCGGGTACTCGGCGAGCTTGCGCCGGCGCCAGGCCGAGATGTGCAGATTGGTCATCGTCCGGCGGAGATAGCCCCCCACCGCCGCCTTGTCGCTGATCCGGTCCCAGGCCCGGTACGTCGAGAACAGCGCCGTCTGGAGCAGGTCCTCGGCCTCGAACCGGTCACCGGTCAGGTGGTAGGCGGTGGCGTACAGGGAGGCGCGGCGCTCCGCCACGTAGGCGGTGAACTCCGCCTCCGTGATGGAGATCCGCTCCCCCGAGCCCTCCCCGTACGCCGTCCCCCCGCTGTTCCCCCCGTCGCCCCCCACGCCCGCGTCGTCCGAGGCGGGCGCCTCGATCGCGACCATGTGACGCCGACCGGTACCGCGGGTGCATCCCCGCCCTCCCCCGAGCGCTCGCATGCGCTCGGGCGAGGAAGCACCCCCGTCGGCACCGGAGTTGGTGAACAGCTCCAGACCGCGTCCGTTCGTGTGCAGACGTGTCTGAACGCTGGTGCCGTTCGTGCTGTCGTGCAGTGCGTTCATCGGTCCGCCCCCCGGGTCGTGTGGAGCTGTTTCTGGCTGACCCCACAGAGACTGCCCGGCGAGCTTCATGGCGCTGTCCGTCGACTGTCACAGCTGTGCAACAGGCCCCGTGCGCCTCCGGGAGGATCACGCGCGCCGCCACCGAAATCCCGGCGACGCCGACGGCGGCCGCCGGGATACTGCTCGCCATGGATGAGGTCGAGATCGTCGTCGCCCATTCCGAGCGCGCCACCCTGCGCGTCGGCGACGTGTTCCTGAAGGTGGATGCGGATCAGGCGCGTATCGACACCGAGGTCGCGGCGATGGCCCTGGCGCCTGTCCCGACCCCTGAGGTCCTGTGGCAGCGGCCGCCCGTGCTCGCGATCGCCGCGGTCCCGGGCACGGCGCTCGGCCGCCTCGGCGAACCCTCGACCGCCTCGCCGGCGGCGTGGGCCGCCGCGGGTGCCGCCGTCCGGAAGCTGCACGACGCGCCGCTGCCGCCCTGGCCCCGCCGGGGAAAGGGCGCCGACGAGCTGGCGGCGGATCTCGAGGCCGAGTGCGGGCTGCTCGTGACGAACGGCGTCCTGCCCGCCGACCTGGTCACCCGCAACCGACAGGTCGCCGAGGCCGCGCTCCGCCCGTGGACCGAGGTGTTCACGCACGGCGATCTGCAGATCACGCATGTGTTCACCGACGGTGACGAGGTCACGGGCATCATCGACTGGTCCGAGGGGGGCCCGGGTGACGCCCTGTTCGACCTCGCCGTCCTGACCCTCGGGCACGAGGAGCGCCTCGGCGACCTCGTCGCCGGTTACGGCGACGTCGACGTCGACGTGATCCGCGGGTGGTGGTCCCTGCGCAGTCTGCTGGCGGTCCGCTGGCTGATCGAGCACGGCTTCGACCCGTTCATCCCGGGCGCCGAGGTCGACGTGCTGCGGGCCCGGATGTGAGGCCTGATCCGAGGCCGGACGTGAGACCGGACGGGCGGCCGCCCCAGCGGGCACCGGAGTCACGACATCGGCCCTTCGGGGCGCCCGGACCGTCAGGCGGGTCGAAGCCTGGGCCCGCGTAGGCCAGAATGACGCGCGTGCCTTCTCTGTTGCTCATCGAGGACGACGACGCCATCCGTACGGCCCTCGAACTGTCGCTGTCCCGCCAGGGCCATCGGGTGATGACCGCTGCGTCGGGAGAGGACGGGCTGAAGCTCCTGAAGGAGCAACGGCCCGACCTCATCGTGCTGGACGTCATGCTGCCGGGCATCGACGGCTTCGAGGTGTGCCGCCGGATCCGCCGCACCGACCAGCTGCCGATCATCCTGCTCACCGCGCGCAGCGACGACATCGACATCGTCGTGGGGCTCGAGTCCGGGGCGGACGACTACGTCGTCAAGCCGGTGCAGGGCCGGGTGCTGGACGCCCGGATCCGCGCCGTGCTGCGCCGCGGTGAGCGCGAGACCACGGACACCGCGACGTTCGGGAGCCTGGTCATCGACCGGTCGGCGATGACGGTGACCAAGAACGGCGAGGATCTGCAACTCACGCCCACCGAGCTGCGGTTGCTGCTGGAGCTGAGCCGCCGGCCCGGCCAGGCGCTGTCGCGGCAGCAACTGCTGCGGCTGGTCTGGGAGCACGACTACCTCGGCGACTCGCGGCTGGTCGACGCCTGTGTGCAGCGGCTGCGCGCCAAGGTGGAGGACGTGCCGTCGACGCCGACGCTGATCAAGACGGTCCGCGGAGTGGGCTACCGGCTGGACAGCCCCTCGTGACCAAGGCCCCCGGCCGGCTCCGCGGCTGGACCTCGTCCATGCTGCGCTGGATAAGCCTGCGGCTGCGCCTGGTGATCGTGTTCGCCCTGGTGGCGCTGGTCTCCGCGGTGTCCGTGGCGGGCATCGCGTACTGGCTGAACCGGGACTCGGTGCTCAAACGCACCCAGGACGCCTCGCTGCGCAGCTTCCGCGAGGGGCTGAAGGACGGCACCGACAGGCTGCCGCTGGACGCCGACTGCGCGGCCGTGCGCAACGCGGCCGGCCAGATCGCCGACACCGAGCAGAACTACTCGGTGCTGATCCTCACCGACGGGCGGCCCGGCTGCCCCGCGTCCTCCAGCGCGTCCTTCGACGCCGCCATGATCCCGCCGAAGCTGAAGGCGGCCGTCGACTCGCGGCGCGACGACGACGAGGACACGTACCACCTGTACTGGCAGCGCGTCACGATGGGCGGCACACCCTTCCTGATCGGCGGTACCCGGGTCGAGGGCAGCGACTGGACCGGCTACATGCTGAAGTCGCTGGACGCCGAGCGCGACGACCTCAACTCCCTGGCCTGGTCGCTGGGCATCGCCACCGCCCTGTCCCTGATCGGCTCCGCGCTGCTGGCGCAGGCGGCCGCGACGACGGTGCTGCGGCCCGTACAGCGGCTGGGCGAGGCGGCGCGCGCGCTCGGCGAGGGCAAGCTCGACACCCGGCTGCGGGTCACCGGCACCGACGAACTGGCCGATCTCTCCCGGACGTTCAACCAGACCGCCGAGCGGCTGCAGCAGCAGGTGGAGGACCTCAGCGAGCGGGACAAGGCCAGTCGGCGGTTCGTCGCCGACATGTCGCACGAGCTGCGCACCCCGCTGACCGCGATCACCGCGGTGACGGACGTGCTCGAGGAGGAGCAGGACTCGCTCGACCCGATGATCGCCCCGGCGGTGGCGCTGGTGGTCAGCGAGACCCGGCGGCTGAACGACCTGGTCGAGAATCTGATGGAGGTCACCCGCTTCGACGCCGGTACGGCGCGGCTCGTGGCGGACGAGGTGGACGTGGCCGACCAGATCACGGCGTGCGTCGACGCGCGCGCCTGGCTGGACGCGGTGGACCTGGACGCGCCGCGCGGGCTCGTGGCGCGGCTCGATCCGCGCCGGCTCGACGTGATCCTCGCCAATCTGATCGGCAACGCGCTGAAGCACGGCGGATCCCCCGTACGGGTGACGGCCCGGCTGGAGGGCGAGGAGCTGGTGGTGGAGGTCGCCGACAACGGCCCCGGCATCCCCGAGGACGTGCTGCCGCACGTCTTCGACCGGTTCTACAAGGCGGACGCCTCCCGCGCCCGCTCGGAGGGCAGCGGGCTGGGCCTGTCCATCGCGGCGGAGAACGCCCGTATCCACGGCGGCGCCATCTCCGCCGCCAACCGGCCCGAGGGCGGCGCGGTGTTCACGCTGCGGCTGCCCCGGTACGCGCCCACGCCGGAGGAGGACCGATGACCGCGCGACTGCGCCGGGCGGCCGCCGTGGCCCTGCTGGCCGCCGCGCTCGCCGGCTGCGGCATCCGCCCCACCAGCGTGCCGGTGGACGCCGGCTCCGCGCCCACCCGGGCCCGCTGCGGCGGCGAGAACCCGCCCACGCCGGGTGCCACGCCGCGCGAGGGGGCGCAGCTGATGGACGTCTACTTCGTGTGCGGGGCGAAGATCGCGCCCGTCCGCCGCAACATGGAGCGGGCCCAGGGCGTACCGGCCGCGCAGGCGCGGCAGACCCTGAAGCAGGAGCTGCTGGACGCGCTGCGGGACGGCCCCGGCGCCAAGGAGAGCCTCGACGGCTACTCGACCGGCGTCGACGACATCGCGCTGGTACGGGCCCGAACGGGCGACCCGGCGGCGGCGGTGCGCTTCGACCGCGACCCCGAGCAGCTGACCCGGACGGCGCTGGCCCAGCTGGTGTGCACGTACGCGGGGCTGGGCGACGGGCGCGAGGCGGTGCTGGGGACGGCGCACCGGCTGCGGGAGTACGCCTGTACGGACGAGGTGCGCGAGAATCCGTCGCGGGTGCTAAACGGGGTGCGGGACTTCGAGGGGTGAGGGGGGCGGCTCAGGGCGGCTGGGCCTTCATCCTGCCGTCGGGGAGCCCTCGTTCAGCCCGCGAGCAGTCTCCCTCTGCGGCCCAGCAGGAACTTCTTGAACGCCGCCACCGGGGGCGTGTCCGTGTGCCCCGCCAGCCACGCCAGGCCGATCTCCCGCACCGCCCGCGGCGCCGTCACCGTCAGCTCCGCCACCCCGGGGCGGGCCACCGCGGGCGGCGGCAGCAGCGCCACGCCCAGGCCCGCGGCGACCAGTCCGCGCAGCGTCTCCGTCTCCTCCCCCTCGAACGCCACCCGGGGCTTGAACCCCGCCTCGGCGCACAGCGCGTCGGTGATGCGGCGCAGGCCGTAGCCCTTCTCCAGGGTCACGAAGACCTCGTCCGCCGCCTCCGCCAGCCGCACCCGGCGCCGGGACGCCAGCCGGTGGTCCTCCGGTACGACCAGACGCAGCCGCTGCTCGTCCAGCCGCCGGGCCTCGAGGTCCGGGGCGTCGGGGACCGGCGAGGTCAGACACAGGTCCAGTTCGCCCTCGCGGAGCCGGTCGATCATCCACTCGCCGTACGACTGGACCAGCTGGAACCGCACCCGCGGATGGTCGGTCCGGAACTCGCGCAGCAGCTCCGGTACGGTCTCGGGGCCCATGGTGTGCAGGAAGCCGAACGCCACCTTGCCCGCCGAGGGGTCCGCGTCCGCCCGTACGGACTCCGCGGCGCGGCCCACCTCCCCGAGCGCCCGCTCGGCGGCGGCGAGGAAGTCCCGGCCGGCCCGGGTGAGGGTCAGGGCGCGGCCGTGCCGGGCGAAGAGCTCCACGCCCAGGTCGGCCTCCAGCCGGGCCACGGCCCGGCTCAACGTGGGCTGGGGGACGCCGAGTTCGGCGGCGGCGCGGGTGACGTGCTCGTGGCGGGCGACGGCGGCGAACTGCGCGAGGCGGGGGGCGAGGAGGGCGGCCCAGGCGGCGGTACCTTCTGTAACAGAAATATCTTCCAGGTGTCCAGACGGTGACAACCGTCGCTCTGACCTGCGCTCATTCTCCATTGCATGAGTATGGCTCCAATCATGCATTGGACGCATTATTTTGCCTTGCGTAGTTTCGGGGACATGCCTGCCGAACCAGTCCAGGCGTCCACCGAGCTTGCTGTGGGCGCCTCTGCCCCGTCGTACCCCGACACCTCCGCCGTCTCCGGCCCCGCCCCCGTCGCCAAACTCACCCCGGGCGGTGCGGGTTACCGCCGGATGGTGCTCGCGCTCTTCGCGGCGGGCGTCGCGACCTTCGCGCTGCTCTTCTCCACCCAGGCGCTGCTGCCCGCGCTCACCGCGGACCTCGGCGCCTCGGCGAGCGCGGCCAGCTGGACCGTGTCGGCGGCGACGCTGGCGCTCGCGCTGTCGGTGCTGCCGCTCAGCCTCGTGTCCGAGCGGATCGGGCGGCGGGCGCTGATGACGTACGCCCTGGCCGCCGCGGTCGCGCTGGCGCTGGTGATGCCGCTGGCCCCCGACATCACCACGCTCACCGTGCTGCGGGCGCTGCAGGGGGCGGCGATCGCGGGGATCCCCGCCTCGGCTATCGCGTACATCGCGGACGAGGTCGAAGGGCCGTCGGTGCTGGGGGCCATCGGGCTGTTCGTGGCCGGCAACAGCATCGGCGGCATGACGGGGCGGATCCTCACCGGGTGGACCGCCGAGGCGTGGGGCTGGCGGGCCGCGCTGGCGGCGGTCGCGCTGCTGGCGCTGGTCTGCGCGCTGCTGTACCGGGTCACGCTGCCGCGGGCCCGGCACTTCCGGGCGGGGCCCGTGGCGCCGCGTGCGGTGGCCTCGACCGTGCGCGGGCATCTGTCGGACGGGCTGCTGTGCCGGTTGTACGCCATCGGGGCGCTGTTCATGGTCGTCTTCGGGGCGGTCTACACCGTGATCGGGCTGCGGCTCGCCGGGGAGCCGTTCTCGCTGTCGCAGGGGCTCATCGGGTCGATCTTCGTGATCTACCTGGTGGGGACCGTGTCCTCGGCCGCGGCCGGCCGGCTGGTGGACCGGCTGGGACGGCGCGGCACGCTGTATGCGGCGGCGCTCACCACGGCCTGCGGTCTGCTGCTGTCGCTGTCGTCGTCGCTGTACGCCGTGCTGCTCGGGCTCGTGCTGCTCACGGCGGGGTTCTTCGCGGGGCACGCGGTGGCCTCCGGCTCGGTCAGCCGGGCGGCCCGGTCGGGGCGGGCGCAGGCCACGGCGCTCTACCAGGTCTCGTACTACGCCGGCTCCAGCGCGGGGGCGACGCTCGGGGCGGTCGCGTTCCACGCGGCGGGGTGGGAGGGGGTCGTCCTGCTCGGCCTTGCGGCGCTGGTGGGGGTTGGGGGGATCACGTTGTACGGGACGCGGAAGGCGTACGGTGCGCGGCTTGTGGTGGCGCGCTGATCGACGCCTCTGTCCTCAGGCGCCGGACGGGCTGGGGTTGTGGTGCGGTCCCGCTGCGCGGTGCGGTTTGCGCGGGCGCCTGCGGCGCGATTCGGCGCTTCGCGCCTCAGTCCTCAAACGCCGGACGGGCTGAGGTGGGGGTGCGGTCACGCTGCGCGGTGCGGTTTGCGTTGGCGCCTGCGGCGCGGTTCGGCGCTTCGCGCCTCAGTCCTCAAACGCCGGACGGGCTGAGGTGGGGGTGCAGTCCCGCTGCGCGGTGCGGTTTGCGTTGGCGCCTGCGGCGCGGTTCGGCGCTTCGCGCCTCAGCCCTCAGACGCCGGACGGGCTGGGGTGGTGCCGGTCGCGCTGTGTGGTGCGGTTTGTGTCGGCGGCTGCGGCGCGTGCGCCTTGGTGAGGTGGCCTGCGGGCTTCTCGGGGGCGTCCGTCGTTCCAGGCCCTTCGGTCCTTCGGGGGCCATCCGCCTTACGGGATTCCTCGGTCTTCGCGGACCCGCCTGCGGTGCTGGGCTCCGCAGCCCTCTCTGACCCGCCTGCCTTGCCGGGCTCTCCGGCCTTCTCCGACCCGCCCGCGTTGCCGGGCCGCCCGGCCTTGTCGGACCCGCCTGTCCCGCCGGGCTGCCCGGCCTTCTCCGAGCCGCCTGCCTTGCCGGGCTGTCCGGCCTTCTCGGGCCCGCCCGCCCTGCCGGGCTCTCCGGCCTTCTCCGACCCGCCCGCGTTGCCGGGCTGTCCGGCCTTGTCGGACCCGCCTGTCCTGCCGGGCTGTCCGGCCTTCTTCGAGTTGCCCGGCTTGCCGGGAGCGGCGGGGTTCTGCGGGGTGCTTGGCTTGGCGGGCAGGGACGGCTTTGTGGGCGTGGGCTTTGAGTGCTTTTCGGGCGTGCTCGGGTTTGGAGCCTTTGGCTTCCCGGGCCGGTTTCGTTCTGGCGGCTTTGCCGCGGCCGTGTGGTCGGGCTTGTCGACGCGGTGGCCTCTGCCCGTCTGGGGGTGTTTGTCGTTGGGGCCGCCCGCGGCGGCCTCCGCTCGGAGGATGTCCGCGCAGTACGGGCCCACCGGGCGGCCCTTGGCCGCCTCCGCCAGGCGGTTCGCTTCGCCGGGGCCGAGGCCGCGGCCCTGGGCCAGCGCGTCCGCGCGCTTGTGGCACAGGTCCGCCGAGCGGTCCGCGCGGTGGTCGCCGGAGTTGCCGCGGGGGGTGGCCGAGGGGTGGGTGGGGTCGGGGAAGGCCGAGGAGGGCGACGGCGTGCCGAGGGCGGGGGAGCCGGGCGGGGTGGTGGCGGGGGTGGACTGGGAGGCCACGGGGCGGGGGTCGCCGCCCAGGAAGCCGGGGACGGCGACGCCGCCCGAGGCGACCGCGACGCCGCCGGCGGTGAGCAGTGCGGCCATACCGGCGAGGGCGCCGGTGAAGAGGCGGCGGCGGTGCGGGCGGGACCGGTCGGGGGCACCCGCGCCGTGGAGTTCGCGGAACGCCTCCATGACGGCCATCCGGTCGGACTCGGCCCGTACGGGATCCACCGGCAGCGGCTCCCGCGCCGCGGCCAGGAACGTGCCCAGGCGCCGCACGTCCTCGCCCGCGTCGCGCATGTCGTCGCCGGACAGCAGCCGTTCGACCGTCAGCTCGTCCAGTCCGTCCCGCTCCTCGCGTCCCCGCACGGCACCCCTTCTGCTCGGTCGGCCGTCGGCACTCCCCCGGCCGTTCCCCGCCCACGGTACGCGCCGCGCGTCGGCGGCCGGTACGCGGTCGGGGCTCCGGGCGTACACAGGTCCATAAGACTCCACCACCGCCGGGCGGGTTGGGAAGAGACCGGGCGCGTGAGTTGTCTCTTCCCCCGCGACACAGCCCGGGGCGCGGCGCGCCCCGCGCTCAGGCGATCCGGTCCAGGATCAGCGGCACCGGCTCGAACGCCGTGTCCACCGGCCCGATCTCGTACGCGCCGGTGAGCGCCTCGAGGGCGTACGCGAACTTCTCCGACGTGTCCGTGTGCAGCGTCAGCAGCGGCTGGCCGGCCACCACCGCGTCGCCCGGCTTGGCGTGGATCTCGACGCCCGCGCCCGCCTGCACGGGGTCCTCCTTGCGGGCGCGGCCCGCGCCGAGGCGCCAGGCGGCGATGCCGACGGCGTACGCGTCGAGCCGGGTGAGGACGCCGGCGGACGGGGCCAGGATGATCTCCGTCTCCCGGGCCACCGGCAGCGTCGCGTCCGGGTCGCCGCCCTGCGCGGCGATCATGCGGCGCCAGACGTCCATCGCGGAGCCGTCCGCGAGGGCCTTCGCCGGGTCGGCGTCCCGCAGGCCCGCCGCGTCGAGCATCTCGCGGGCGAGCGCGAGGGTCAGCTCGACGACGTCCGCCGGACCGCCGCCGGCGAGGACCTCGACGGACTCGCGGACCTCCAGCGCGTTGCCGGCGGTCAGCCCGAGCGGGGTGGACATGTCGGTGAGCAGGGCGACGGTCTTCACACCGCTGTCGGTGCCCAGGCCAACCATGGTGGAGGCGAGTTCGCGGGCGTCGGCGAGGTTCTTCATGAACGCGCCGGAGCCGACCTTCACGTCCAGGACGAGCGAGCCCGTCCCCTCCGCGATCTTCTTCGACATGATGGACGACGCGATCAGCGGGATCGCCTCGACCGTGCCGGTGACGTCGCGGAGGGCGTAGAGCTTCTTGTCGGCGGGCGCGAGGCCGTCGCCGGCCGCGCAGATGACGGCGCCGGTGTCCCGCAGGACCTGCAGCATCTCCTCGTTGGACAGCAGCGCCCGCCAGCCGGGGATGGACTCCAGCTTGTCCAGCGTGCCGCCGGTGTGGCCGAGGCCGCGGCCGGAGAGCTGCGGCACGGCCGCGCCGCAGGCGGCGACGAGCGGCGCCAGCGGCAGGGTGATCTTGTCGCCTACGCCGCCCGTGGAGTGCTTGTCGGCCGTGGGCCGCGGCAGGGAGGAGAAGTCCATCCGCTCGCCGGAGGCGATCATCGCCGCGGTCCAGCGGGCGATCTCGTCGCGCTCCATGCCGTTGAGCAGGATCGCCATGGCGAGCGCGGACATCTGCTCGTCGGCGACCTCACCGCGGGTGTAGGCGTCGATGACCCAGTCGATCTGCTCGTCGCTGAGCCGGCCGCGGTCGCGCTTGGTGCGGATGACGGAGATGACGTCCATCGGACATCCCTTTCGGTGGTACGGGAGGTGAACGCTCAGCGGTTCAGGTCGTCGCGGCCGAAGGCGTCGGGCAGGATCTCCGTCATCGGGCGGACGCCCTTCTCCGTGTCCACGAGGAGGTCCGGCCCGCCGTGCTCCCACAGCAGCTGGCGGCAGCGGCCGCACGGCATCAGGACGCGGCCCGCGCCGTCGGTGCAGGTGAACGCGACGAGGCGGCCGCCGCCGGTGCGGAAGAGCTCGGAGATCAGACCGCACTCGGCGCACAGCGCCACGCCGTACGCCGCGTTCTCCACGTTGCAGCCGGAGACCACGCGGCCGTCGTCGACCAGCGCGGCCGCGCCGACCGGGTAGTTCGAGTAGGGGGCGTAGGCCCGGGCCATCACGGCCCGGGCCTCCTCCCGCAGTGCGGTCCAGTTGACCGGTGTGCTCATCAGCCCTCGCCCTTGCGGTACGGCAGACCGTCGGCCTTGGGCATCCGCAGGCGCTTGGAGAACAGCGCCAGTACGACGATGGTCGTGACGTACGGGGCCATGGCGACGAACTGGCTCGGGACCTCCTCGGTGGCCAGGTACCACCACAGCAGCATGCCCGCGATGACGGCGGTGACGGTGGCCGGGATGGCCTTGCTCTTGTACAGCTGCCAGACGACCGCCAGGGCCATCAGGATCACCAGGAGCAGCAGCAGCGCGTGCACGTTCTCGCCGCCGGAGCGGACGTTGAGGCTGTCGGTGTAGCCGAAGAGCAGCGCGCCGAGCGCCGTGCCGCCGGGCATCCAGTTGCCGAAGATCATCGTGGCGAGACCGATGTAACCGCGGTTGCCGGTCTGGCCCTCCTGGTACAGCCCCGCCGCGTCGGCGAGGAAGTAGCCGCCGAGTCCGGCCAGTCCGCCGGAGACGATCACGGCGATGTACTTGTACTTGTAGACGTTCACGCCGAGCGACTCGGCCGCGTGCGGGTTCTCACCGCAGGAGCGCAGCCTGAGCCCGAAGGGCGTACGCCACAGCACGAACCAGGTCGCCGGGATGATCAGGATCGCGAGGACCGTCAGCAGGGAGATGCCGGTCACCACGCCACCGAGGAAGCCGGCCACGTCGGAGATGAAGAACCAGTGCTTGCCGTTGAGGTCCTTCATCCAGTCGGACAGCCCCGGCACGGTGATCGTGTCGATGCGCTCGATCGGCGGCGACTGCTTCGCGCTGCCGCCCTCCTCCTGGAAGGTGAACTTCGACAGGTACTTGGTGGCGCCCAGCGCCAGGATGTTGATCGCCACACCGGAGACGATGTGGTTGACGCCGAAGGTCACCGTGGCCAGGGCGTGCAGCAGACCGCCCAGGATGCCGCCGATGACCCCGAAGAGCACACCGGTCCACGGGCCCCACTGGTAGCCGGCCCAGGCGCCGAACCAGGTGCCGAGGATCATCATGCCCTCGAGACCGATGTTGACGACGCCCGCGCGCTCGGACCACAGACCGCCCAGACCCGCGAGGCCGATCGGCACGGCGAGCCGCAGGGCGGCGGAGACCTGGCCGACGGAGGTGATGTCGTTGGCGTCCGTGATCAGCCGCACGAGGGAGACCAGGGCCAGCCCGGCGGCGATGATGATCAGGATCCACGGCCAGGTGAGCCTGAACCGCGGGGACGGCTTGCTGGACGGCTGCTTGAGCGGCGCGTCGGTCACGGTAGCCATCAGGCCGACACCTCCTCACGGTTGGCGGCCTGCGCGGCCAGCTCCTCGCCGACCTTGCGCTGCTGGCGCTTGAGGCCGTAACGGCGGACCTGCTCGTACGAGATGACAGCGGAGAGCACGATCAGGCCCTTCATGATCATGGCGATCTCGGGCGGGTAGCCCTCCAGGTTGAGCTGGTTGGACGCCTTGTCCAGGAAGGCGATGAGCAGGGCCGCGACCGCCACGCCGAGCGGGTTGTTACGGCCCAGCAGGGCGATCGTGATGCCCGTGAAGCCGACACCGACCGGGAAGGACTGGCTGTAGGTGTGGGTCTCGCCGAGCAGCACCGGCATGCCCGCGAGGCCGGCGACGGCGCCGGAGATCAGCATGCTCAGCAGCACCATGCGCTTGGCGTCCACACCGCTGGCCGCGGCGGCGGACTCCGAGGCGCCGGAGGCGCGCAGGTCGAAGCCGAAGCGGGTGCGGTTCAGGACGTACCAGTAGACGACGCCGAGCGCGGCGGCGACGAAAACGAAGCCGTAGATCTCGCCGGCGAAGTCGCTCACCTCGATGCCGGGGAACCAGCCGGACTCGTCGATCAGGCCGGTGGTGAGGTCGTTGGAGCCCTCGGCCTGCTCGCCGAACTGGTCCTTCAGCGTCAGCCAGGCGATCAGGCTGGTCGCGATGGAGTTCAGCATGATCGTGGAGACGACCTCGCTGACACCCCGGGCGGTCTTCAGGATGCCCGCGATACCCGACCAGAGGGAGCCGACCAGCATCGCGGTGACGACGATCAGCAGGATGTGGATCGGTCCGGGCGGCGAGATCTGGGCGCCGACCAGCGCCGAGACCATCGCGGCGAGCCGGTACTGGCCGTCGACGCCGATGTTGAAGAGGTTCATCCGGAAGCCGATCGCCACCGCGAGGGCCGCCAGATAGTAGGTGCCCCACTGGTTGATGATCAGGACCTGGATGTCCTGATCCTCCAGCGAGTTGAACATGATCTCGAACGGCTCGAACGGGTTGAGGCCCGAGGCGAGCAGGACGAGCGCGCTCAGCACGAACGCGATGACGATCGCCAGTACGGGGCCGGCGAGGCCGAGGAGCACCCGCTCCTTGTCGAACTTGAACGTCTTCATCGGCCGTCCTCCTCGCCCGCGGCGCTGTCGCTGTCGGATGCGTCGAGGTCGCCGCTGGCGGCACCGGTCATCGCGGAGCCCAGCTCCTCCGGGGTGATGGTGGCGGGATCGGCGTAGGCGACGAGCTTGCCGCTGAAGATCACGCGCAGGGTGTCGGACAGGCCGATCAGCTCGTCGAGGTCGGCGGAGATCAGCAGGACGGCCATGCCCTCGCGGCGGGCCTCGCGGATCTGGTCCCAGATCTGTGCCTGGGCGCCGACGTCGACACCGCGCGTGGGGTGCGCGGCGATCAGCAGCTTGGGGTGGTGGCTCATCTCGCGGCCGACGATCAGCTTCTGCTGGTTGCCGCCGGACAGGGACGCGGCCGTGACGTCGATACCGGGGGTGCGTACGTCGTACTCCTCGACGATCCGCTCGGTGTCGGCGCGGGCGGCCTTGATGTCGAGCCGGAAGCCCTTGGAGTTGGGGCGCTCGGTGACATGGCCGAGGATGCGGTTCTCCCACAGCGGGGATTCCAGCAGGATGCCGTGGCGGTGGCGGTCCTCGGGGATGTAGCCGAGGCCGGACTCGCGGCGCTTGCGCACCGGCCAGGAGGAGACGTCCGTGCCGTCGAGCAGGACGACGCCGGAGTCGGGCTTACGCATGCCGATGACCGCGTCGATCAGCTCGGTCTGGCCGTTGCCCTCGACGCCCGCGATGCCCAGCACCTCACCCTTGTGGATGGTGAACGTGACGTCGTCCAGCAGCCGGCGGCCGGTCGCGACGTGCTCGTCGCCGGCGGATCCGACGGCCGGGGCGGGCCCGACGGCCGAGGGGGCCGCGCCGCCGCCGGTGTGGGCCATCGGGGCGGCCTCGCCGCCCTCGACCAGGGTCAGGTTCCTGACCTCCAGCATCGGCACGGCGGTGACCGTCGACTCGCGGGTCTCGGGCGTGGGCAGTTCGCTGCCGACCATCAGCTCGGCGAGCTGCTTGCGGGTGACCTGGTCGGGCGTGACGGAGGCGACCGTCGTACCGCGGCGGATGACGGTGATCTCGTCGGCCACGGAGAGCACCTCGCCCAGCTTGTGCGAGATGAAGATGACCGTCAGGCCCTCGGCCTTGAGCCCGCGCAGGTTGTCGAAGAGCGCGTCGACCTCCTGCGGCACCAGCACCGCGGTCGGCTCGTCGAGGATCAGCGTCCGGGCGCCGCGGTAGAGGACCTTGAGGATCTCCACGCGCTGCCGGTCGGCGACGCCCAGGTCCTCGACCATGGCGTCGGGGCGCACCCCCAGTCCGTACGCGTCCGAGATCTCCTTGATCTTGGCGCGGGCCGCGCCGCCGATGCCGTGCAGCTTCTCGGCGCCGAGGGTGACGTTCTCCAGGACGGTGAGGTTGTCGGCCAGCATGAAGTGCTGGTGCACCATGCCGATGCCGCGGGCGATCGCGTCGGACGGACCGGAGAACACCACCGTCTCGCCGTCGACCGCGATCGTGCCCTCGTCCGGCTTGTGCATGCCGTAGAGGGTCTTCATCAGGGTGGACTTGCCCGCGCCGTTCTCACCGACGATCGCGTGCACGGTGCCCTTGCGGACCGCGATGTGGATGTCGTGGTTGGCGACGACGCCAGGGAAGCGTTTCGTGATCCCCGTCAGTTCTACGGCGGGGGGAGGGCTTGACGCGTTGATGGCGCACTCTCCGGGGACAGTCGGTGTGGGCGGGGAGGACGGGGCTTCAGGGGCGGGGAGGACGGGGCTTTCAGGGGGAACGGTAGTGCCAGGAGCCGGGTGCTACGCGCGTAGCGTACGTGACGGGGGGTCTGGGGGGCTGGTAAGCCCCCCAGAGGGACGGCAAGAGGGCCCCCCGAATGCGCAGGGGGCCCCCGTCAGCCGTGACTGCCGGCCCAAGTCGGCCGAGCCGGTCGGCTTGCGCCAACCGCGACTCCGGCTTTCGTCAACCGACGACCGCTTTCGACGGTTTACGGCTCGGTCTTGACCGTGATCTCGCCGCTGATGATCTTCTGCTTGGCGGCCTCGACCGCGGCGACGACATCCGCCATGGCCTTGTACGCCGGGTTGGTGTCGGTCAGGGCGACACCGTCGTCCGCGAGGCCGTACCGCTGCTCGCCGACGAGCGGCTTGCCGTCCTGCACGGACTTGATCATCTTGTAGACCGCACCGGTGGCGTTCTTCGTCGCCGAGGCCAGGATCTTGTCCTTGAACTTGGCGAGCGTCGGGGCCTGGTACTGGTCGGAGTCCACACCGATGGCCCACTTGCCGGCGGTGGCGACGGCGTCGATGGCGCCGTTGCCCGCGCCGCCCGCGGCGTGGTAGACGACGTCGGCGTTCTGGTCCAGCTGGCCCTCCGCGGCCGCCTTGCCCTTGGCCGGGTCGGAGAAGCCGGTGAAGTCCGGCGGCTGGGTCAGGTACTTCTTGACGACCTTGACGGACGAGTCGGTGTCCGTGACGCCCTGGACGAAACCGGCCTCGAACTTCTTGATCAGCGGAACCTCGACGCCACCGATGAAGCCGACCGTCTTGGTCTTGGTGGTCTTGGCGGCGGCGACGCCGGCCAGGTAGGAGGCCTGCTCCTCGTTGAACACGAGGTTCGCCACGTTCGCGCCCTCGACCGGGTCGTCGATGATGGCGAAGGAGGTCTTCGGGAACTTCTTGGAGACCTCGCCGACGGCCTTCGAGTAGACGAAGCCGACCGCGATGACGGGGTTGTAGCCCTTCTTGGCCAGGTCGGTGAGGCGCTGGACCTTGTCCGGGTCGCCCTCGCCCTCGGAGGGCTCGACCTCGAGGCCCTCGAAGCCGAACTCCTTCTTGGCCTGGTCGAAACCGGCCGCGGCCGCGTCGTTGAACGACAGGTCGCCCCGGCCGCCGATGTCGTATGCAAGCGCGGCGCCCTTGGCGGCACCACCCTTGCCGGAGCCACCGTTGCCGCTGCTGTCGTTGTCGTCGCCGCAGGCGGTGGCTGTGAACGCAAGTGCCGCAGTCGCGAGGCTCGCGACCGCTATCTGGGTAAGCCGACGCAAGAGAAGGCTCTCCTCGAAGTGATGGACGGACACGCCTGCGGGTGTCTCTCGACGCGTTCCCCCAGGGCGATGGTTGCGCCGCATCGTAACGCGCGTAGATGCCTGAGAAGAGAGCCTTGACCGGCTGTTATCGGATCGTCGTTAAACCCGGTCGGAGCGCGTAACACACGCCGGGGCCCGCCCGGTAGGACCGGACGGGCCCGTACTGCCTCACGACAGCGTTTGCGACGGCGTCGTCTGCGCCCGCTACGGAGTCGTCTTCACCTTGATCTCGCCGTCGATGATCTTCTGCGTGGCCTCGGCCACCGCGTCCTGGACGTCCGTCATCTCCTTGAACGCCGGGTTGGACTGCGAGAGGGAGACACCGTCGTCCTTGAGCGTGTACTGGATGACGCCCGTCTCCGGGTCGCCGGCCTCCACGGACTTGTCGAGGTCGTATACGGCGCCGGTGACGTCCTTCATGACGGACGTGAGGATCCGCTCCTTGTAGGCCGCCAGACCCGACTGCATGTACTGGTCGGAGTCGACGCCGATCGCCCACTTGCCGGCGGTCGCCGTCGCCTCGATGACACCGCGGCCGGCGCCGCCCGCGGCCTGGTAGATGACGTCGGCATTCTGGTCGAGCTGGCCCTGGGCGGCCTCCTTGCCGAGGTCGGGCTTCTCGAAGCCGGTGAAGTCCGGGGGCTGCGTCAGATACTTGGTGAGCACCTTGACCGAGTTGTCCGTGTCGGCCACGCCCTGCTTGTAACCGGCCTCGAACTTCTTGATGAGCGACGTCTCCACACCGCCGATGAAGCCCACGGTCTTGGTCTTGGTGACCATCGCCGCCACCACGCCGGCCAGATAGGAGCCCTGCTCCTCGGCGAAGACGAGGTTGGCGATGTTGTCGCCGGTCACGGACGAGTCGTCGATCAGGCCGAAGGTCGTCTTCGGGAACTTCGGGGCGACCTCCTTCACGGCAGGCGCGTAGACGAAGCCCACGGCCACGATGGGGTCGTAGCCCTTCTTGGCCAGGTCGGTGAGGCGCTGGACCTTGTCGGCGTCGGACTCGCCGGCGGACGGCTCGACCTCCACGCCCTGCCAGCCGAAGTCCTCCTTGGCCTTGTCGTACCCGGCCGCGGCGGCGTCGTTGAACGCCTGGTCACCCCGCCCGCCGACGTCGTAGGCCAGCGCCATGCCCAGGTCGCTGCTGTCTCCGCCGCCGCCGCTGCTTCCGCCGTCGTCGTCGCCGCAGGCGGTCGCGGTGAAGAGGAGCGCCGTCGCGGTGAGGGCAGCGAGGGCGATGTGGTGTACGCGACGCAAGAGGCTTCCTTTCTCTTACGGAAAGCGCCTCGTCGGTTTTGGGTGGCGCTGACTTGGTTTGCAGCGTATGTCGGGGTTGGGGGGGGTGCTTGGTGGGGGGGCTGATTGGGGGACGGGGGGTCTGGGGACGGGGGGTCTGGGGGGCTGGTAAGCCCCCCAGCGACCACCGGTCTGGTGCGCACGGGGTGGGC
>NZ_JBFAXR010000025.1:0-77647 GCF_040680895.1 Streptomyces sp. NPDC051940
GAGCCGGCAGTACGTCCGTACGGCACGGACGCCGCCGATGCCCAGCAGCATCTCCTGCAGCAGCCGGTGCTCGCTGCCGCCGCCGTAGAGGCGCTCCGGCGCGCCGTCGCGCCTTGCGCGCTCCTCAACTCCGCATCGGACTACCCCGCCTGCGGTACGGAGTCCCGCACCCCCGTCCGCTCGGGAGCCTTCAGGAACACGGCCAGGACGGCCGAGGCCAGTCCGATGCTCCCGGCGAGTACGAACGCCCCCTCGTAGTCCCACGCGCCGACCACGACGGCGCCCAGGCCGGAGCCGACCAGCCCGGAGATGAGCTTCGAGCTGTAGACCATCCCGTAGTTGGACGCGTTGTTGTTCTCGCCGAAGTAGTCGGCGGTCATCGCGGCGAACAGCGGGAAGATCGCCCCGCCGCCGAAACCGGAGACCATGGAGCAGAAGAGGAAGAACGGCATCGACCCCATCTGCCCCGAGACCAGCACGCCGAACTGCGCGGAGCCGAGGACCAGGCAGACGATGATCAGTGTCTTGCGCCGGCCGGTGCGGTCGGAGATCCAGCCGATGATGCCGCGGCCCGTGCCGTTCACGATCGCCTTCAGGGACATGGCCGTGGCGACGATGCCGCCCGCGAAGCCCATGTCCTTGCCGAACGGCACCTGGAAGGCGATGCCGAAGATGTTGATCCCGGCCGTGCACAGCAGGCAGACCCACATCATCCACAGCACCGGCTGCCGGGCCGCCTCACGCGGCGTGTACTGCTTGGGCGAGGGCGGGTTCTTCGCCAGCGCCCGGGCGATCCGCGGGTCCTCGGTCGCCTTCAGCGGGTCGACCTCGGCGGGCCACCAGTTCTTCGGCGGGTCCTTGAAGAACCAGCCGGCGCCCGCCACGACCAGACACAGGCCGACGCCGACGCAGGCGAGGACGGTCTGGTAGTTGCTCAGGTCCATGTACGAGGTGAACAGGAAGACGAAGGGCACGGATCCGTAGGCGAAACCGCCGTTGACGAAGCCGGTCTTGCCGCCCTTGCGCTCCGGATACCACTTGCCGACCATGTTCACGCAGGTCGCGTAGACCAGACCGGCGCCGATGCCGCTGCAGACACCGAAGCCCAGATACGCGACGAGCACGTGCGGTGCGTAGGCCAGTGAGACGTAGCCGAGCATGGTGCCGACGGCGCCGAGCATCATGGCCGTACGGGCGGGAAGTCTGCCGCTCTCGCGCAGCTGCCCCGCCGGGAAGGCCACGGCCGCCTGGAAGAACACCCAGACACCCATCAGCCAGAAGATGTGCCCGCTGCTCCACATGTGCGCGGTGTGCAGCGTGTCCTCCGCCGAAGTGAACGCGTACTCGGCCGAGCTGATGCCCATCATGCCGATCCAGGGCAGGATGACCATCCACTTGCGCGGGCGGCCCATGATGTCGATATCGGTCTCGCCGATCCGGTACACGCGGCCGTTGCGGTCCGTCACTTCCTGAGGGGTGACGGACGTCGGGTAGTCGACGGTTGTCATGTGGCTTACGCACTCCTTGCGGTCGAAAGATCTGGTCAGCGCCCCCTGACGAGTTCTCTTTGTGCGCGTAAGGACGGGAGTCGGTGGCGCGCGACCGGCGCCGGCTCCCTGTCGGTCAGTCCATAGAGGTCCCTGGTGATTGACTCTTGGGATATTGCATACAGTCGACGAATACTGTATGAAGAGTGTTATCCCGTATCCCGTGAGTGCTGTCCAGGGGTCGTGCAGCAATTTTCAGGCGGTGTCGAGGCTGGAACCCGGACGGCAAGATCACGCTCCTCGCCGACGCGCGCCGGGGCAAGCCCCCGGCGACGGGTAGTTCGCGGGACGGGAGACCCGGAAGCCCTCAGGACCCCTTCCTCTTCACCTCGTACGTGCACCGAGAGCGGAGACCGAACACATGGCAACGAGCAGCAAGCCGGCAACCACCCTCAAGGCCGGGACCTCCTGGCACGACGCATGGCAGCGCTGCCTTGCCGTCGCCCCCGAGGCGTTCCGCGACGACCGCGTCCTGAACCTGTGGGACGGCACCTGGCACGCCGACGGCAGCCCGCTGCCGGCCGGCAGCCCGGTCGACGGCAGCCCCATCGCCGGGCCGCCGCGGCTGGACGCGGCGACCGCCCAGCAGGCGGTACGCGCCGCACTCGACCAGCACCGCGCCTGGCGCGACGTGCCGTTGGCGGAGCGCCGCGCCCGCGTCGGCGCCGCCCTGGACGCCCTGACCGAGCACCGCGAACTGCTCTCCCTGCTGCTGGTGTGGGAGATAGGCAAGCCGTGGCGGCTGGCCACGGCCGACGTCGACCGGGCGATCGACGGCGTGCGCTGGTACGTCGACGGCATCGACGGACTGCTGGGCGGGCGCACACCCCTGCCCGGTCCGGTGTCGAACATCGCGAGCTGGAACTACCCGATGAGCGTGCTCGTCCACGCGATGCTGGTCCAGGCCCTGGCGGGCAACGCGGTCATCGCCAAGACCCCGACCGACGGCGGTGTCGCCTGTCTGACCCTGGCGTGCGCCCTCGCGGCCCGGGAGGGCGTCCCGCTCACGCTGGTCAGCGGCAGCGGCGGGGAGTTGTCGCAGGCGCTGGTGCGGTCGCCCGAGATCGGCTGCGTGTCGTTCGTGGGCGGCCGGGACACCGGGGCCGCCGTCGCCACGGCCGTCGCCGACCTGGGCAAGCGGCACATCCTGGAGCAGGAGGGCCTCAACACCTGGGGCGTGTGGGACTTCACCGACTGGGACCAGCTGACCGCCGTGATCCCCAAGCTGTTCGACTACGGCAAGCAGCGCTGCACCGCCTACCCGCGCTTCGTCGTGCAGCGCGACGCCTTCGACGACTTCCTGGCCGCGTACCTGCCGGCCGTACGCACGCTGCGCGTCGGCCACCCGCTGGCGGTCGTGAACGCCGGCGACCCGTACCCCGAGCTGGACTTCGGGCCGCTGATCAACGCGGCCAAGGCGAAGGAGCTGTCCGACCTGGTGGCCGAGGCGGTCGACCGGGGTGCCGTACCGCTGCACCGCGGTACGCCCGACCCCGCGCTGTTCCTGCCCGGTCAGGACGCCGGCGCGTACGTCCACCCGGTGACCCTGCTGGGCCCGCCCCCGTCGTCGCCGCTGCACCACGCGGAACCCTTCGGGCCCGTCGACACGATCGTGCTCGTGGACACGGAGGCGGAGCTGCTGGCGGCGATGAACGCGTCGAACGGCGCGCTCGTGGCCACCCTCTCCACCGACGACGAGGCCACGTACCGGCGGCTCTCCCCGCAGATCCGCGCCTTCAAGGTCGGCCGCGGCGTGCCCCGTTCGCGCGGTGACCGCGACGAGCTGTTCGGCGGCTTCGGGGAGTCCTGGCGGGGCGCCTTCGTCGGCGGGGAGCTGCTGGTGCGCGCCGTGACCGAGGGGCCCGCCGGGGAGCGGCTGCCCGGCAACTTCCCCGAGTACCAGCTCATGCCGTGAGGGACGGCGAGGCACAGCGCTGCACACCAGACGTTCGACCGACAAGCGAGGTGGGAACATGACGAGGGCTCTTGAGGGCGTGCGGGTGCTGGACATGACGCATGTGCAGTCGGGTCCGTCGGCGACCCAGCTGCTGGCCTGGCTGGGAGCGGACGTGATCAAGGTGGAGGCGCCGTCCGGGGACATCACCCGCACCCAGCTGCGGGACATCCCGGACGCGGACTCCCTCTACTTCACCATGCTCAACTGCAACAAGCGCAGCATCACCCTGAACACCAAGACCGTACGCGGCAAGGAGCTGCTGACGGAGCTGATCCGCCGCTGCGACGTGATGGTGGAGAACTTCGGCCCCGGCGCCGTCGACCGGATGGGCTTCACCTGGGAGGTCATCCAGGAGATCAACCCGCGGATCGTCTACGCCTCCATCAAGGGCTTCGGCGAGGGTCCGTACACCGGATTCAAGGCGTACGAGGTCGTCGCCCAGGCGATGGGCGGCTCGATGGCCACCACCGGGCTCCAGGACGGCCCGCCGCTGGCCACCGGAGCGCAGATCGGCGACTCCGGCACCGGTATGCACGCCGTCGCCGGCATCCTCGCCGCGCTCTACCAGCGCACCCACACCGGGCGCGGGCAGCGGGTCAACGTCGCCATGCAGCACGCGGTGCTGAACCTCTGCCGGGTGAAGCTGCGCGACCAGCAGCGCCTCGTGCACGGTCCGCTCGCCGAGTACCCCAACGAGGACTTCGGCGACGAGGTGCCGCGCTCCGGCAACGCCTCCGGCGGCGGCCAGCCCGGCTGGGCGGTCCGCTGCGCGCCCGGCGGCCCCAACGACTACGTCTACGTCATCGTCCAGCCGGTCGGCTGGGGACCGCTCTGCGAGCTGATCGGCCGACCGGAACTCGCCGACGACCCCGAGTGGGCGACCCCCGCGGCCCGGCTGCCCAAGCTGGGCAAGATGTTCCAGCTGATCGAGGAGTGGACCGCCACCCTGCCCAAATGGGAGGTCCTGGAGCAGCTCAACGCCCACAACATCCCCTGCGGGCCGATCCTGTCCACCAAGGAGATCATCGAGGACGCCTCGCTCGCCGCCAACGACATGATCGTGGAGGTCGCGCACCCCGAGCGCGGTTCGTACGTCACGGTGGGCAACCCGCTCAAACTCTCCGACTCCCCGACGGACATCACCGCCTCGCCGCTCCTCGGCGAGCACAACGCCGACGTCTACGCCGGCGAGCTGGGCCTGGACCCGGCCGAGCTGCCGCTGCTGCAGGCGCAGGGCGTGATCTGACCCGCTGCCCACCGGCCCCGCCCCGCGCCCGGCGTCGATCCGTAGGGCGCGGGGCGGCTTCAAGGTACGTCCGCGTCCCCGCGTTTGATAAGCAGCGTCTATCAGAGGGAGCCGCACCTCATGTCGACAGCAGCATTCCAACCCGCCACCACCGTCACCGACCGCCTCGTCGAGGCGAACAGGCGTTACGCCGCCGAATTCACCGACCCCGGCATGGACGCCCGCCCCGTGCTCGGGGTGGCCGTCGTCGCCTGCATGGACGCCCGGATCGATCTGCACGCGGCCCTGGGCCTCGAACTCGGCGACTGCCACACCGTCCGCAACGCCGGCGGCGTCGTCACCGACGACACGATCCGCTCCCTGACCATCAGCCAGCGCGCCCTCGGCACCCGCAGCGTGGTCCTCATCCACCACACCGGCTGCGGACTGCAGACCCTGACCGAGGACTTCCGCCACATCCTGGAGCGGGAGGTCGGGCAGCGCCCCAGCTGGGCGGTGGAGAGCTTCACCGACGTCGACCAGGACGTACGGCAGTCGATGCAGAAGGTCCGGACGTCGCCGTTCCTGCCGTACACGGACGACGTCCGCGGATTCGTCTTCGACGTGACGACCGGACGGCTGCGGGAGGTCTCCGGCCGCGCCTGAGCGGCCCCGGTGTGACCTCCCGTCGCCGTTCCCCGCCGCGGTCAGGCCTGTTCCCGCAGCCTGGCCGCGGCGGCGGTCTGCGCGCAGGAGAAGTCGGTGGTACGCCGGGTGTGCCCGCGCATCAGCGCCTCGGCCCGGTCGGGCTGCTGCGCCGGAACAGCGGGGCCGGCTGACGGGAGCGCTGGGTGTTCTGGGTCGCGTTCCTGCTGGGCATCCAGGTATCCCTGGCAGCAAACATCGCCGCCGCCCCGGCTTTGGCCTGGCGCCCGGTGCTGGTCGCAGGCTGGCCGACGGTCGCACTGCTGCCCTCCGTCGAGCTCCTGGCTCATAGCCGCTCCGGCCACGACGGGTCGCTCGAGGACGTCGACCCGCTGCTCACCGTGCGCTGCAGGCGGATGCCCGACACCGGGAGACCCATCGGCGACCGATCTCCGCCGACTCGCTCACCGGGGTCCGGAACGACTTACTTTGACGTGATCATCGCGCTGCCGAACTTCACCCAGCGGCTACCGGCGCGATGACGGAGGGCCGGGGCCGCGGCGGGCATGGTCCCGTGGGACCACTGAGCTCAGTCGGCGTGCTGATCCGGTCGCGCCGGGGCCATGTCCTGCGATGGCTCCACCGAGGCGCTGCCGCGGAGGATCAGTTCGGCGACCCGCTCCGGATCGTCGGACATCGGTACATGGCCGCAACCCTCCAGCAGGTGATGTTCGGCCTGAGGGAGGAGCCGGCGGGCGCGTCGGCGCTGATAGCGTGGCAGCACGACATCGTGCCCGGCCCAGGCGATGCTGACCGGCACGCCCGCCGGTACCCCGCCCTTGAATTTGCCGCCGGCCCGGAGGAACCGGAACACCGTGCCGGCCGCCCGCCGGAAGGCGCGGAAGTCGCCGAGGGCCCGCTCGGGGCTCAGCCGCGACGGCTTGGCGGCTATCCACCCCATCAGCACCCAGCGGCCGAACGCCGACCTGACCATCTGCGGCGCGATCGGAGCCACCAGCGCGGCGCTTGCCTGCATCACGGTGAACAGGACGCCGGTGTACGAGACATCGACGTAGGAGGACCAGAATCCGGCGGGGGACAACGCGGTGACGCTGCGCGCCCCGCCCGCCGCGGCGATGTCCAGGGCGATCCAGCCGCCGAGCGAGTTGCCGGCGATGTGCGGCCGGTCCAGTTTCTGCTCGGCCATGAACTCCGTCAGCTGCGCCCGCATCGCGTCGAGCGGCGGTCGGCCCCCTGGCCTGAACCTGCCGGAGCCGCCGTGCCCCGGCAGATCCACGAGGATCACCTCACGCTCCGCGGCCAGCCGCTCGATCACCGGTTCCCAAGCCTGCCGACGGTGCCCGATGCCGTGCAGCAGAACCAGCGGCTCTCCGGACCCTGTTCGTTCGTACTCCAGCACAGCGTCCTCCCGAACGTCGCGTACTGAGGAGTAACTCACTGCGCGAGCGGGACCGTCAACCCTGCCGGAGACCACGGCGAGCAGGAGACGGCTGCGGCGTAGCCGAACTGGCGTGGGGCATGGAGGAGCCTTGGCCGGGAACTGTAGATCGCGTCCCACCCAGCTCGTGAAATGGCCACCTCGGTCGGAATCGGTGATGCGGGTACGACGCTGGGCTCCCGCTTGGACTAGGCGCTTGAGGCGGTTGCTGGTTTTGGGCAGGGAGATGCCGAGCCGAGCTTCTGTGCGAGGTCGGCAGCCCGGAACGTGCCTGGTCGGCAATGAGCTTGCGCCGCTCCGTGACCCGCATCCCGAGCCCGAACTCTTCAGCGGAGGGCGTTGTGCGGTAGCGGAAAGGCCCGGCAGAGCTCGGCTACCGCCTCTCGCACCTCGTTCCGGACCGCGTGATCCAGCGTCACTGCATCGCCGCTGGAGAGGGGAAGGGCCGCCAGTATCCGGTCGATCAGCGCCGCGCAGATCCGCATCTCGTTCGGTCCCATCCCGCGCAGCGCGAGGGTGTTGGCGCCCAGGCGGATCCCGCTGGTGATACGCGGGCCGCGGGTGTCGCCGGGCACCTGATTGCGGTTGACGATGATGCCGCAGTCGGCGAGGGCCTGCTCGGCGGCGGCTCCCGTCAGGCCGCCGCGGCCCACATCCACCAGCACCATGTGGTTGTCGGTGCCGCCGGTGACGAGTGCGTGCCCCAGGTCGGCCAAGGCCTCCGCCAAGGATCGCGCATTGACGGCGATCGCGGCGGCCAAGGCGCGGAACTCGGGCTGCGCGGCGACGTCGAATGCCCTCGCCTTGGCCGCCACGGCCCCGAGGTCCGGGGTCCCCTGCAGCAGCGGGAACGTGCCGTGCTGGAGGGCCTGTGCCAGCGTGCGCCGCCCGCCGGGCAGCACCGTGTGGCTGTCGCGGCCGCTGAGGATCAGACCGCCGCGCGGCCCGTAGAGCTGCTTGTAGGTGCTGGTGGTCGTGACGTGCGCGTGGTCGATCGGGCTCGGGTGGATCCCGGCCGCGACGAGTCCGGCGATGTGCGAGATGTCGGCGAGCAGGAACGCCCCCACGGAATCCGCGATGGCCCGGAAGCGGGCGAAGTCGATGGCCCGGGGGTAGGCGCTGGCGCCGCAGACGATCAGTCGCGGCCGGTGCTGCCTGGCGAGCCGCTCCACCGCGCCGTAGTCGAGGAACCCGTCCGCGTCGATGCCGTATCCCACGGAGTCGAAGAACCGTCCCGACATCGACGCCCGGGAGCCGTGGGTGAGGTGACCGCCGGCGCTGAGCTCCATGCCGAGGACGGTGTCCCCGGGACGCAGCAGGGCGCACATCACAATCTGGTTGGCCGTGCTGCCCGAGTGCGGCTGTACATTCGCGTACTGGGCGGCGAACAGGCTTCGGGCGCGGTCGGTGGCGAGCTGCTCGACCTCGTCGGCGATCGCGCAGCCGGCGTGGTAGCGGGCCCCGGGGTAGCCCTCGGTGGTGAGGTTGGACAAGGAGCTCCCCGCGCAGGCCAGCACCGAGGGGTCGGCGGCACTCGACGAGGCGACCATGGCGAGGGTCGCCTCCTGCCGGAGGTGTTCGCGTTCCAGCATGCTGTGCAGCGCGGGGTCCATTGCCAGAAGTCGTTCGACTCCCAGGGCGGCGTGGGCGGCCAGCGCTCCCGTCGCGGTGTCCATGGTGGTGATCACGAGTCGAGCTCCTCAGCTCCGCCTGGCCGTGCCAAGCTTGATCGGGGGATGGTTGCTGACGGGGGTGCAGATGATGGGTCGGCAGGGTGTCGTCAGGGGCTTACGCCCTTCGGGCGTTCGGGCCAGCGCTTCATGAGGAGCAACGCCAGCGCGGGTCCGTTGTCGCCGAGCGCCTGGCCGAATCTGGCCAGCACCCAGTTGTCGTAGCTCAGCCGCTGCTCCGGAGCGCCGCTCTCGCGCCTGGCGGCGCGCAGTTCGCCATGGAGGACCGAGCGCCGGACGATGAGCCTCATGAGCTGCTGGTCGATGTCGTCGATGGCGCCGATCAGGCGCTTCTCGGAAATCGGTAGAGATGCCTTCGCCCATATGTCCGGGATGTTCGGCCCGGCGGGGTTGAGCAGCAGGGCGGGAGTGATGCCCAGGTCGGCATCCATCATGTCGATCATGTGGTGAGCCGCTCTTTCGTCTCGTGTCGTGGGCCTCATTCGTCAATGCCGGTCTGGATATCCGGACTTCTGGAGATGCAAAGGGGTGGCGTGCGCGGCCGGAGGCGGCTAGACGATTCCCCACTTGCCGGCCAGAACCACGGCCTCGGTGCGGTCGCGTGCTCCCATCCGGGAGTACAGCTTGTTCAGCCACCGATACATCTCGCGTTGCGAGTAACAGGACTGCACCGCGAGGTCCGCCACGGTCGTGCCCTTGGCGAGAGCCCTGATCCAGAGCAATTCCGCACCGTTGAGCTGCACCCCGTCCGGTACTCCCTGGCGGGCGCCCTCGGCAAGTGTCGCGGCGATCCCTGCGGGGAGCACGCACTTTCCGGCCACGGCTGCTTCGAAGACCTGCACGAAATCGTCGAGCGGTGCGCTCTGCGGAATCGCGGCCGTCGCCCCGTCCCGCAACGCTCTACGAAACGTTGCGCAGTTCTCGTCCGGAAGTACTGCGATGATGCAGCGGTCCCGGTCGCCCGACCGGGCCCGGCGCAGCCACGTCCACTCGTTCTCGGTGCGCACCGACAGCACGGCAGGCTCCTCGCCGTCGATGCCGGCATCCCCGGGGAGAACGGTGCGGGGAAGAAAGCCGGAAGTCCGGAGCATCGACGCGATGCCGTGCGCGCAGGCCGGCACCGCGTCGATCACCAGGGCTTCCAGCAGCTTGGTGTCGCTCACCATACTGCCGATTCCTGCGCTCAGCATGATCAGGCCAGCGCATCCAGCTTCTTGCGCAGGCTGAGCGGACGCATGTCGGTCCAGGTCTCGTCGATGTATGCAAGGCATTCCGCCTTGGTCCCCGACATGTCGACTGTGGTCCACCCCTCCGGGATGTCCCGACCGTGCGGCCAGATCGAGTACTGCTCCTCGTGGTTGACCACTACGTCGAATCGGGCGTTCTCGTCGTCAAACATGATTCACTCCCTAACGCGTTGCGGGCGATTTACGCCTTCTTTCCTAACCGTGCAGAAGATTGGTTCCGGTGAAGTTCAGGCTCGGTAGCGCCTCCACGGTGGATGCTCCGACGAGAGATCCGGCGAGCAATGACTCCGGCTCGGACGCGCTGTCGAGATACAGCACGACATGGAAATAGCCGCGGAGTCCCTGCAGCCAAATGTGCTCGACACCGAAGTCCGCGGCTGCGGCGGACGCGAGGACCGCAGCCCGTAAGACCTCCTCGGACGGCGGAATTCCTTCGATATCGATGCGAAATGCGAGCCGCACGCCTATCATGGCGCGGCTCGAGGACTGAGGGGCATGTGTCCTCTTCGTCACTCGTCCGTCGTTTGCCGAGGACGAGTAGAGCAGCCCCTGAACGCGGGCAACAATGGCTTCCGCGGCGCGCTTCCTGCCGTGGCAGGAGTAGGCCAGGCAGATGTCGGAGGGTGATTGCGGCTCAGCCGACCGGCCGCGGCGAGTCCAGGGCAGACCCGTCGGCGTCGACCCATCCACCGAGCGCCGCCTGGACCCCTGCCTGGAAGCGGGATCGGGCGTTGAACTGGGCCAGCAGGCCGGCGGTCACCCGACGCGCGGTACGGACGGAAACGCCGAGCTTGCGGGCGACGACCTCATCGGTGTGGCCCTGGGCCAGCAGGCGCAGGACCGCTCTCTCCTGCCGCGACAGTCCTTCCGGCGGTGCCGTTCGGGCGCGTTCTATGGGCATCGCCGTGCACCATATCTGGTCGAACAGCTCGCAAAGGGCGAGGACGACGCCGGCGCCGCGGAGCAGGAGCGCACCGGCAGCGGTGTCGTCGGGGTCGATCGGCAGCAGGGCGTAGCGCCGGTCGTAGATGATCATCCGTATCGGCAGGGTGGCGACGGTCCGCACCTCTGCGCCCTCCTCGATCAGCCAGCGTGCGTACGCCAGCGAGGCCGAGTCCTGCATCAGGCTCTCGAGGTAGATCGTCTTCATCCTGATCCCGCGGTCCAGAGTGGCGAGGTCCGCGGGGCGGCTGGCCTCGCGGTTCGCCTCTGTCTGGGCACCGTCGGGAGCGAATCCCTGGATCTCCGACTGGCAGCTGGATGCCAGGGTCTCGATGCGCTCGCGGATCGCGTCGATCCCCGCCAATTGCTCGACACCGTCATACGGACGGTTCCTGGACTCGCTGCGGTACTCCTCGACCACTCGCTCCAGCGCTATCCGGCGTGCGGCGAGCTGTTCCTGGCGGGCGTGCAGGTCCCGTTCCTCGGCCTCCAGCAGAGAACCGAGTCCCACCTGCGGGGGCACCGCCCGCAGCGCTCCCGGCTCCTCCCAGGAGGAGCGCACCAGCGACATCTGGGCCAGGTCATCGAGGCCCCGGCGCACCTGCTCGTGCGTCAGACCCAGTTCCGTCGCGATAGCGGGCAGTCGCATGTAGGGGTGGCGGAGCATCAGCCGGTAGATCGTTTCAGCCGACGCATCCAACCCGAAGAGACCCGCCACTCGGTACTCCCAAGCTGCCCAGGGCCGCCTGGAGACCGGCCCGTTTCCTCCGGGGGATTATCAGCAGGAGGTAACGGCCAGGTCAACGGGGCCGAGGCTGGAGACCGCCGGAGGAGCGGTGAAGGATCTTGGCATCTCGTTGCCATGGCAGCACCCTGAAGCGCTCAACTGAGGTGCCGGAAGCGTGCGTTGTGCAGGATTGCTTGCCATCAGTCCACACCGCTCCGGCGTCGAACCACTGGGATGAGACTCATGGTGAAGCTGCTCTCCGCACCTCAGCGAATGATTCAGCGCGTCGTCCTGTGCACCATCGTCGTCGTACTTGCCCTCCTCGGAGGCGCCCTGCCTCGGGCATCCGCCACCGACGGCGACCAGCAGCCCACCACCACGACGACCACGCCCGATGACGGCGGTACGGACAACAACGGCTGGCAGTAGCCGAGCCGCCTGTCGAACCGACGGCCCGGACCCCGGCAGCGACCGGGGGCCGGGCCGTCGGCCTGAGGCGCGGTGGCACCGATCGCCCTAGAACGCGACCGCCCCGAGGATCGCCGTGATCCGGCCGACCACCTCGGCCTCGAGATCGCGGAGATAGAAGTGGCCCCCGGGGAAGAGCTCCACGTCAACGGGGTGGCCGGTGAACCGGGACCAGGTGGCGAGGTCGTCCGGGCGGCAGACGGGATCACTCTCGCCGCCGAACGCGGTTATCGGGGCTCGCAACGGCGTGACGGCATCGGTCCGGTGCCCGGCCAGCATCCGGAAGTCGGCCCGGGCCGACGGCCACAACAGCGGCCGCAGCTCCGGATGGTCGTAGAGCTCGGCCCCCTGAGGATCGAGCCGTCGGATCCGGGCCATGATCTCCGCGTCGTCCGGCAGGCCCGCCGGGCCCGCCGACCCCGGCAGCCCGCGTCTACCCGGATCGGCAGGGCGCCGGCTGGATACGAACACATGCCGTAGGCCGCATCCGGGGATCTGCTCCAAGCGGTGCGCTACCTCGAACGCGACGGTCGCGCCCATGCTGTGCCCGAAGAGCGCGAGGGGCAGGTCCGCCTCTGCGGTGACGATCGGGACCAACTCGTCGACGAGGGCCTGCAGGCTGTGCGGCAAAGGGTCGTTCAGCCGGTCCTGGCGGCCCGGGTACTGGACCGCGACGACTTCGACGTCCGGCGGAGCCCAGCGCCGCCAGGGATGGAACAGTGCGGCGGTGCCGCCGGCATGGGGCAGGCACAGCAGACGCAGCCGGGGGGCGGCGGCGGTGGATCTGCGCAGCCATGGCGAGTGCCGGGTCCGTGCGGGCATGGCGCGATCCTCCTTTCGTTGGGGGGCGATGTGCCTGATGTGGCCAGTTGTGTGCGGTGCACGCCGTGCCGGGAGCTCCATCTAGGCGTCAAGGAGGCGGGCGAGAGCTGCCCGGTGGGCCTCCGGATGGACCGCGCCCAGTTCGACGGCGCCCGCCCCCAGGTGCTCAGCCAGATTGCGCAGGGCGACGGCCGTGTCAGGCAGTACGTCGGGCGAGTCCAGCCACAGTCCGACGGCCTTCAGGACGGACATGTCGCGATCATGTTTGAGATCGGCCCGCCCCACCAGCTGGCCCCGCACCAGCAGGGGCAGTACGTAGTACCCGAACTTGCGGCGCTCCGCGGGTACGTAGATCTCAAACTTGTGTTCGAACCCGAAGGCGGCGGTTACTCGCGGGCGGTCCCACAGCAGGTTGTCGAGGGGGGAGAGGAAGGCCGGGCGGTGGTCCGGCATGGTGAGGTCGCCGTCGAGTGCCCCGTCGGCCACGTAGGCGCTGCCGCGCCAGCCCTCCACCGTGACCTCTCGGACCTCGCCCTCCTCGACGAGCTCCGAGAGCGCCTCACGCCAGGGCGCCTTCCACTTGTGGAGCCGGTAGTAGTCCGCCACCTGGCGCGCGGTGGCTACGCCGAGCAACCGGACGCTGCGGCGTACCAGCTCCTTGACGGCGGCCGCGGTGCCGGGATCCTTGGTGTCGGTGCCCGCCGGAAGTACCCGCTCGGCAAGGTCGTAGACCCGCGCGAACCCGCCGGAGCGGGTCGCGCACATCAGCACCCCTTGGTCGAACAGGTCCTCCAGCACCTGCTTGGCCGGCTTGTAGTTCCACCATCCCGAACCAGTCCGCTTGTCGGCCTTGAAGTCCGCGGCGCCGAGCCGGCCTTCCCGAGTGATGCGCTGCAGGATCGACTCATAGAGCGCCGCGTGCTCGTCACGGCTGTCCGCATTGACGGTCGTCGCACCACGCCCGAGCCTGCGCAGGCGCTCCGCCCTGTGGAGGAAGAGCGGATAGTCCTGGTAGGGCAGCCAGGAAGCGGAGTGCCCCCAGTACTCGAATCCTTCTTTCTCTTCGTACATCTCCCGATGGAGAGCATCTGGCGCATAGGGTCCGAAGCGCGAGAAGACGGTGAGTTCGTGGCTGCGCGCCAGGTAGTTCACCGAGTCCAGCTGAATGGTGCCGATGCGCCGCAATACGTCCACGGGCCGTGCATAGGCCTCTCCGAAGCCCTGTGCGCGTACCGCAAGGGCCCGGGTCTGGTCGCGTGACAGCATGTCCGATTCCTTACCGTGCCGTGAATCCAGCATCGACCGACAGTACTGTCCCGGTGACGCGGGCCGCCTCGTCGGATCCCAGCCAGCACACGGCCGCCGCCACGTCCTCCGGGTAGACCAGGGTGCCGAGCGGATGGAGCTGCCGGGACGTCCGCTCGTAGCCGGACAGGTCGACGTTCATGATGTCCGCCACCCCGGAGAGCATCCCGGGGGACTCCGCGGGGGACTCGTAGACCGAGGTGGGGCTCACCGCGTTCACCCGGATACCGAAGGGGGCGTAGTCCACCGCGAGCGCCTTGGTCAGGCCGACCACGCCGTGCTTGGCCGAGACGTAGCCCGCGAACAGCCGGAAAGCGACCGAGCCGGCGGTAGAGGCGATGTTGACGATGCTGCCCGCCCGGGCCGCCACCATGGCGGGCAGCACCGCTTTCGCCGCACGCCAGGCGCCGCTGAGGTTCACATCGACCATCAGCTGCCATTCCTGCTCGGTGATTTCGTGCGCCACGCTGCCGGATGGTCCGACGATGCCGGCGTTGTTGACCAGCAGGTCGATGCGCCCGAAGACCGCATTCGCCTCGGCGACGGCGGCGTTCAGCTCCTCCTGGTCGCGGACGTCGACGGTGCGGGCTTCGACCCGTACGCCGAAGGCGCGGCAGGTCTCGGCAGTCGTCTTCAACTGTTCCTCGGTGCCCAGCGGATACGGGCACTCCGGCAGATCCCGCCCGATGTCCAGCAGGAGCAGGTCGGCTCCCGCCTCGGCGAGCCGCACAGCGGTGGCGGCGCCGACCCCCCGTGCGGCGCCGGTGACAACCGCCGTCTTGCCTGACATACCACCTGTCACAGGGGCCTCCCCATCGCCATGGCCAGCTTGCGCCGTGTCTCTTCGTCGATCGCCGTGCCGCCCGCCGGTCGTGGCTGCCGGCCGTTCGCGGGCGCCTTCGCCAGGGGCATGGTCCGGTCGGCCAGTTCGGCCAGCGTGGCCGTACCGAACACATGCTGGACGGTCAGGTGGATGCCCTCGCGCTGGGCACGGGCGACCAGCAGGGCGGCCGCGACAGAGTCGCCGCCCAGGTCGAAGAAGTTGTCTTCGCGCCCTACTGGCACCTTCAGCACGTCCCGCCACAACTCGATCAGCGTTTGCTCGGCGGCGTTGCCGGCCGGGACCAGTGCGGCGCGGTCCCCCGCTCCGGGCGGTGGCAGCTTGGCGCGGTCGACCTTGCCGTTCGGGTTCTGCGGAAAGGCGTCCAAGACGACGAACGCGCCGGGCACCATGTAGGCGGGCAGCTCCTCGGCGAGCCTGGCCCGCAGGTCGTCCAGGCGCAGGTGCCCTCCGGGCACGGCGGCGACGTACGCGATCAGGCGCTGGTCCTCCGCCTCCCCCCACCCCATGACGAGCGACTGGGCGACGGCCGGATGCCGGTCGATGGCCGTCTGCACCTCGCCCGGTTCGATGCGCAACCCGCGGATCTTCAACTGGTGGTCGACGCGGCCGAGATAGTCCACGTCACCGCCGGGCACGCGGCGTGCACGGTCACCTGTGCGGTACATCCGGCTACCGGGCTCGTCCGCGAACGGGTCGGGCAGGAACCGGTCGGCGGTCAGGGCGGAGCGCCGCCAGTAGCCGTGCGCAACGCCGGCACCGCCCAGGTACAGCTCGCCCGTCTCACCGTCATCGACCGCCCGCAGATCAGGGCCGAGCACATAGGCCGAGGTCCGCGACAGGGGCCGTCCGATCAGCGGGCGGCAGGAGTTCGGATCGATGACATGGGTCGTGGAGATGACGGTCGCCTCGGTCGGACCGTAGGCGTTGACGAAGCGGAAGTGCGGGGCGATGCGCCGGGCGACACGCTCGGGGCAGGCCTCCCCACCGGTTACCACGGTGTGCAGCCGTGTCAGGCCGGACGGCTGCAAGGTGGCAAGGGATGTCGGGGAGGAGGAGAAGACGGTGACGTGCCGCTCCTGGAGGATCCGGTGCACGTCGTCGGAGTCGAACAGGACGCTTGCCGCGCCCGCTCCGAAGGCCAGCCCGAGGTCCCACACCGACAGGTCGAAGCTGGGAGAGAACGCCTGGGAGACCCGGTCCTCGGCCGTCAGGGCCATCGCTTCGCGCTGTGCCGCGAGCAGATTGCGGACGGATCCCCGCCGCACCAGCACGCCCTTGGGCCGGCCCGTGGATCCCGAGGTGTAGAAGACAAAGGCCACGCCGTCCGCTCCGGGCCGGGCATCCGGCGGCAAGGGCAGCGCATCGACGTCGCGCGACCAGGCACCCGGGCGCATCGTGGGCGCGGCGTCGGTGGGGAACCTCATCCCCTCGCCCACGATCACCAGGACAGGGGCGGTGTCCTCCACCATCAACCGGTGCCGCGCCGGTGGGTACTGCGGGTCCAGCGGCACACACGCGGCGCCCAGGCGGAGCACGGCGAGCTCCACCGCGACCCAGTCCACCGTCCGGTGCATCAGCATGCACACGGCGGCGCCTTCGCGGACACCTCGATGGTGCAGTTCCTTCATGTAGCGCTGTGTCAGAGCTTCCAGCTCGGCGTACGAGGTGTGCCCGGACTCTGTGATCACTGCAGGGGCGTCGGGGGTCACACCTGCCCAGGCCTGAACGGACTCGGCCAGACCGCAGCCATGGGTCCCGGCCGGTGCCGCCGTGGTCAGCACGGCTTCTCTGTTCATGCGGCACCCGCCAGGCTGGGAGCGGACTCATCCATTTCGTCCTCGGACGGGTCAGGCTGTTCACGGAGCGCCATCAGCGCGGACGGCAGCGTCCACACGGCGGGCACCAGGCCTCCCACGGCGCCGATCAACAGCGCCGGCCACACCCCGAGGAGCGAGCCCAGCGCCCCGCCTGCGAGAAACCCGAGCGGCACGGTCCCCCAGACCAGGAACCGCATGCTGGCGTTCATCCGGCCCAGCAGCCGCTCGGGGGTGATGGCCTGGCGCAGGCTGACCTGGTTGATGTTGTAGACCGGGTTCGCCATTCCCCAGATGAACATGCCGATCACCAGCGTCGGCACGGTCAGCAGGCCGAGACTGCCGGCCGCAGGGATGAGGAGGAGGGCCGCGTTGCCGATGAGGATCGACCAGACGATCGCCCGGCCGAGCCCGGCCCGGCGGGCACAGCGCTCGGCGAGGAACACGCCGATCACGGAGCCGACGCTGGCGCAGGCGAACGTGACGCCGATGACGCCCGCGCTGAGGTCCAGCTCCCGCACCAGGTAGATCGTGTAGCCCGTGAACAGGATGCGGCCGAAGAAGTTGCTGGTGGCCGTGGTCCCGGCGATGATCCGCAGCAGCTTGTGCCGGGTGACGAAGCTGAGGCCCTCGACGAGCTCCCGGCGCAGGTCGCGTTCTGCCGACGCCGCCACAGGCACGGGCTCCCTGGTCTTGATGATGCTCAGCCCGATGGCCGAGGCGAGGAAGGAGACCGCGTCGAAGACCAGGGCGACGGGGGCGGACAGCGCGTGCACGATCCAGCCGCCGGCTGCGGGACCGGCGACCTCGGCGACGGTACCGGTGGCCGACAGCTTGGAGTTGCCCTCTACGAGCTGGTCGCGGCGGACCAGCGAGGGGAGGAAGGACTGGTAGGCGATGTCGAAGAACAGGCTGAGGGTGCCGAAGACGAAGGCCACCAGGCACAGATAGGTGATGGTCAGCTGGTCCAGAGCAGCGAGCAGCGGGACGCTTCCGATGCACAGGGCCCGGCTGAGGTCGGCGGCGATCATCAGCGGGCGGCGGCGCAGCCGGTCCACCCACACACCGGCGACCAGCCCGAAGAGCAGGACGGGAGCGAACTGGGCAGCACCGAGGAAGCCGAGTTCCGCCGGGGAGGCATCCAGGGTCAGCACGGCAATCAGCGGCAGGGCGAGCTGGGTGATCTGGTTGCCCATGTCGGAGACCGCATCACCGGCCCAGAGCTTGAGGAAGTCGCGGTTGTGCCAGAGGGACATGTCAGGATCCGATCGTCGAGGGGGAAGCGGCGGACGCGTTGAGCTCGGAGCCGTCGGCGGTACTGCCCGCCGCCCGGATCCGCTCGGTCAGGACAAGCTCGGCCAGGGTGGCCACCGTGGCGTGTTCGAAGACCTTCGCCACCGGCAGGTCGATCTCGAAGCGGGTACGCAGCCGCCAGGACAGATGCATGGCGTCCACGGACGTGCCGCCGGCGTCGAAGAAGTTGTCGTCGCGCCCCAGCTCGTCGACCTCCAACACCTCGGCCATCAGCTCGGCGACGAGGATCTCCAGCGGAGTACGGGGAGCGGTGTACGTGGTGGTGATGCTGCGGCGCCGGTCGCGCTGCTCGACCGGAACCGACCAGCATGGGGGCAACGGCAGGTCGTCGAGGGTCTCCGCCTCCCCGGCCAGCGCGGTGAGCAGAGCGGCGAAGTCCTCGTGCAGCCGCGCGATGCCCGGCTGGGAGATCACGGCGCTGTCATGGCAGGTGCGCAGCTCGAGACCGGAGTCCGCAGTGACTGTCAGGGTGAGCGGGAACCCAGTGCGCACGCTGGGCCCGCCGATGGGGTGGCGCTCGATGCGGCAGTCGTCCGCGAGGCGGGGCAGTTCACGCTCGCCTGGATAGTTCTGGAAGACCAGCAGGCTCTCGCAGGTGGCGGGCGCGCCCTGCGCACCCGACCATTGCCGGATCTGCGCGAGCGAGCACCACTGGTACTCGCCGAGCTCCAATTGCTGGCACTGCACGTCCGCCAGCCACGCACCCAACGGCCGGCCTGCCGGCGGCCGCAGCCGCACCGGCACGTTCGTCAGGAACGGGCCGATCACGCCCTCCACTCCGGGCAGCTCGGGGGGACGGCCGGCCACTGTCACGGCGAATATGGCCTCCTCGCGTCCCGCGTACCTGGCCAGCAGCAGGCCCCAGGCCGCCCTGACCATCGTGTTGAGGGTCACCCGGTGGTGTCGTGCCCGCTCGGCCAGCGCCGCGGCGATGTCGCCGCTCAGCTGCGACCTGCGCTCCACCAAGCTGCCCGCCTGCCGGTGCGGCGGGCGCAGCAGGGCGCCAGGACGGCCCGCACCGGGCACCGAGCCGGACAGGGCACCGCGCCAGTAGTCCTGCGCCCGCTGCTGGTCCTGTCCGGCCAGCCAGTCGACGTAGGAGGCGAAGTCGGCGGTGTCCTCGGTGCCGGCCGACGCGCCCCCGTACTCCTGCGCCACCTGGCGCAGGAGTAGTTCGACCGACCAGCCGTCCACGATCAGGTGGTGGAGACCGAGCAGGATGTGGTGGGTGCGGTCGTCCAGCCTGATCACCGTCAAGCGCAGCAGCGGGGCGCGGGTGAGCTGGAATCCCGCGGTGCAGTCCGCCTTGGCACAGGCTGCGATGTCGTCGTCGGTGACGTCCTGGTCCGTCCAGTCGAGCAGGGTGTACGGAACGTCCGCACCTGTCATGACGACCTGGAGCGGCTGCTCCAGTCCCTCCCAGGCGAAGCAGGTGCGCAGGGCGGTGTGCCGCTGCGCGACCTGCTGCCAGGCCTGGAAGTAGCGCTCGGGGGCGAAGGCTCCGTGCACCCGCAGGCTGTACTGGACGAAGCAGGCGTCGGACTCCGGCCGGCTGATGTCGTGCAGCAGCATCAGCTCTTGGGTGGGCGTGAGGGGGTAGGCGGCGCTTATGTCGTGCGCGGTGGTCATCGGTTGGAGTCCTTCGTGTCGGCCGGTTCGCGCAGAGCGGCCCGGATGCGGGCATAGGCGTTGCCGGTGATGCCGGCGCGGGAGAGGTCGGCGGTGGAGAGGCTCGCCGCTCCCAGTGCGGCCTCGCGGGTGAGATCCCGTACGGCGGAGACGAACAGCTCGGCGAGTTCCGCGGCAGTGTCGGGAGCGATCCGGGCGTCGTGGGTCCACCCCAGGCGCAGCCGTCCGGACGCGACGACGGCCTCTGCGGCGAGCAGCCTGCTGCGCGGCGACTGCGGGGACCGGTCGAAGGAAGCACGACCCAGCAGGGACGGCCGGTCGGCGGAGGTGAACAGCCGGTCGCCGCCGGGCTCGCGCCGTTCGCCCAGGTAGTTGAAGGCGGCCTCCGGCTCGGGCAGCGCGGCCATCTTGCGCTGGAGGTCGTCCTCGGCGAGGTAGCGCAGGGCGCCGAAGCCCACCCCGCGGCGCGGTACCGTGGCGAGCGTGCCGGCCACCGCCTCCAGGGCCTGCGCCGCGGACCGTTCACCCAGCTCGATCGTCAGCGGGAACACGGCCGTGAACCAGCCGATCGTGCGGGTGATGTCGACGTCGTCGAACCAGTGGTCGCGCCCGTGCCGTTCGACATCGATCCGTACGGTCTGCGCACCCGACCACTGCCGCAGCGCCAGGGCGGCCCCGGTGAGCAGCAGGCCTTCCATGCCGCCGGACCGGGCGGCGGTCGCCCGGAGTTCGGCTGTCGAGGACTCGTCCAGCTCCCGCCAGACGGTGGTGGCGGTGGCCTCGACAGCGGGCGCCTGCGGAGCGTCGGCAGGCAGCGCCTCGGCGGGCGGCTTGGCTTGCGCCATCCAGTACTCCGCCTCACGCTGGGCCTCGGCCGTGCGGGTGTAGGCTGCCAGCCGCCCGGCCCACTGCGGCATCGGCGTGCTGGGCGGGAGCGGCTCGGCCCCCCGGCAGGAAGCGGTGAGGTCCTCGATGAGGATCGGCCACGACACGGCATCGACGGCCAGGTGGTGGGCCGCCACGAGCAGTGTCGGACCGGCTGTGAGCCCCATCACGTACAGGGCGGCGAGCATCCTGCCCCGCGCGTGGTCGATCCGTGCGTGAGTGTCTGCCACGGCGCGCCGCAGGGCCGCCGCGTGATGGCCTGCCGGCACCGTCCGCAGGTCGAGCAGTTCGCACAGCGGCCCGTCCAGCGGGGCGGGTTCCGCGCTTGCGTCCGCGGCCGGCGGGCGGCTCAACGCCGGGTGGCCCGTCGCCACCGCGGTCAGCGCCCGCTCCAGGTCGGGCTGGGTCGGCCCGGACGCGACGGTCAGCCACAGGCTCTGATGCCAGTGGGCCGGATCCGGCATCGCCTGGTTGGCGAACCAGGCCTGCATCGGTGCGACGGCCTCGTCCACATGGCCGGTCCGGCTCTCGATGCGGGGGCCTGCCGTCAGCCGCGCGGCGAGCCGCTCCACAGTCTGCTCGGTGAGCAGGTCGGTCGGGCGCATCGTGAGCCCCGCTGCCCGCGCCCGCGCTGTGACTTGCATGGCGACGATCGAATCGCCGCCCAGATGGAAGAAGTTGTCCCGCACGCCCACCTGTTCCACGCCCAGCAACTCGGCGATGATCCGGGCGAGGGTCTGCTCGGTGGGCGTGCGCGGCTGCGCCCCCTCCTGGGAGTCGCCGGGGTGCCACTCGGGCAGCGCCTCCCGGTCCAGCTTGCCGTTACGGGTCAGCGGCAGCGTCTCCAGCAGCACGAAACCGGTCGGCACCGCGTGCGCCGGCAGCAACCCCTCCAGGTGTCCCCGCAGTTGCTCGACGGTGGGGGGCGGCGCACCGGGAGTGGGGACCACGTAGCCGACGAGCATCGGGATGCCGTTGCGCCGGCGCAGATCCACGACGGCGTCCGCGGCGGCGGGGTGGGAGCGGATCGCGGCCGTGATCTCGCCGAGTTCGAGCCGGAACCCGCGCAGCTTGACCTGCTGGTCGATCCGGCCGAGGTAGCGCAGGTCCCCGTCAGGGGTGCGCAGGGCCAGGTCGCCCGTCCGATACATCCTCGCCCCGGAGCCGGGGCCGAACGGCGACGGGACGAAGCGCTGGGCCGTCTTGGCGGGGTCGCCCAGGTACCCCATGGCCAGTCCCGCCCCGCAGACGTGGATCTCACCCGGCACGCCCTCCGGGACTGGACGACCGGACTTGTCGAGCAGGTGCACGCTCAGATCGGGGATGGGAGTGCCGATCAGGGAGCCCGCACGGCTGTCGGCGTCGGCCGGGCCGAGCGGCCGGTAGGTCACATGCACGGTGGTCTCCGTGATGCCGTACATGTTGACGAGGCGAGTGCGCTGCTCCGGGACGTGCGCGTACCAGGTGCGGAGCACATCAAAGTCGAGTGCCTCACCCCCGAAGACCACGAGCCGCGGCGGGTGTTGCAGACCACCGCGGGCCGCGACCGCGGCGGTCAGCTGGGCGAAAGCGGACGGCGTCTGGTTGAGGACGGTGACGCCTTCGGCATCCAGCAGATCGGCGAAGTTCTCGGGAGAGCGGGTCACGGCCTCGGGGACGATCACCAGACGGCCGCCGTAGGCCAGGGCGCCCCAGATCTCCCATACCGAGAAGTCGAACGACGGGGAGTGGAACAGCGTCCAGGTGTCCTGCGGGCCGAAGCCGTACCAGGACTCCGTGGCGCTCAGCAGCCGGCTGACGTTGGCGTGGCTGACCAGCACCCCCTTCGGGCGGCCCGTCGATCCGGACGTGTAGATCACGTAGGCGGCGTCCCGGGGGTCCGCGAGCGTGCCCACCCGGGTCTGCACGCCTTCGCGGTGCGCCCCGATGCCGATCGCGGACACCGTGCCGGGCAGCCGGCGCTCCGCCTGGTCGTCGCCCAGGACCACCCGCGCACCCGAGTCCTCCAGCAGCATGGCCAGACGCGCCTCGGGGTAGCCGGGGTCGAGCGGAAGGTACGCCGCCCCCGCCTTGAGGATGCCGAGCAGGCCCGCCAGCAGCGCGGGGGACCGGCCGGCGCACAGGCCGACCACGTCACCGGGGCCGACCCCCTCCGTGCGCAGCCGGTGCGCCAGGGCGTTGGCCCAGCGCTCGAGGGCCGCATAGCTGACTGAGCGCCCCTCGAAGCTCAGGGCCACGGCGTCGGGGTCGCGGTCCACCGCCGCCTCGAACCACTCATGCAAGCAGCGAGTGCCACCCGCCGCCTCGCGGGACTCCGGGCGCGGCCGGGCGCCGGCGCTCTGCCCGAGGTCGGCCAGCAGGTCCCCCGGTGCCGCGAGGGCCTGCCGGAGCAGTGTGAGCCACTGGTCGGCGAAGCTCTCCGCCGCGGCCCGGCTGAACACGCCGGTCCGGTACATCAGGGCGCCGCGCAGCTCTTCGCCCTCGTCCGAGAGGTAGACGTTGAGGTCGAACTTCGCCCGCCCGGTGTCCACGCCGCGCGGCGTCCCCCGCGCGGCACCCAGTCGCAGGTCGCGGCCGGGCGCGGAGTCGTAGTTGAACACCACGGTGGGCATCCAGGTGACGCCGTCGGCGCGGAGCTCCTCCAGCACCTTGCCCACCGGCGCGGTCCGGTGCTCGTAGCCGTCGAGGAAGGTGTCGCGGACGGCCCCGGCCAGCTCGGCGAAGGTGCGTGCAGCGGTGAGATCGGTGCGGATCGGGAGGATGTTGACGAAGAAGCCCATGGTGTCGGCGAACTCCTCACCGATCCGCCCGTCCACCGGCACTCCGACGGTGACATCGCTGCTCCGCGTGTACCGCCCGGCCATGGCCGCCAGGCCGGCGAGGAGCAGCATGAACGGACTGGCCCCGGCGGACGCCGCGCCCCTGCGGAGCTCCCGGGCGAGACCGGCGTCGATGCGCAGCGGGATCACACCGCCGGCCTCGGATTCCGCGCCGTTGTGCGCCTGGTACAGCTGGACCGGTTCGGCGTCGGCCAGTTGGTCGCGCCAGTACGCCACCGCGTCGGACCACTGTCCGTCGTCGTAGCCCGCACGCTGCCGGCGCGCGTAGTCCGCGTACGTCGCCGCCTCGACGCCCGGGACGGCCGGTACTCCGGCGTAGGCGCGCTCCAGGGAGTCGAAGAGGATCCGGAACCAGCCGTCGCTGACCAGATGGTGGATGACCACGAGCAGCACCTGGCGTGCGGTGCCGACCTGGTAGAGCGTGGCGCGCAGCAGCGGAGCCTGGGAGAGCGTGAAGGGGCGCCGCGCCTCGGCGGCGATCGCCTCCTCCAGGCCCCCCTCGGACAGGGAGCACAACTCCATCTGCGGCCGGGCGGCGTCGTTCCGGCGCTGGACGAGGTCCCCGCCGATCTCGTGGAAGGAGGTCCGCAGCACCGCGTGCTGCGCGACCGCGGTCTCGAGGGCGCGCTGCAGCCGGGCGGCGTCGACGGCGCGGTCGAAGTCCACGCGCATCGCGCTGTTGTAGGCGGCGCCCTCGGCGCCTGCCAGCCACAGCCGCTCCTGCTCGAACGACAGCGGGGCCTCCGCCGTCGCGGACGGCGCGATGCCGGGCGCGGAGGAGAGCGCGGGGCTCCGTGCGAGCAGCCGCTCGGTGATGGTCGCGGTGCTCATCCGGTGACCTCTTCGGCGAGATCCGGGCGCAGGTCGGCCTCGTCCAGTTCCCGGAGCCGGGCGGCGAGCGCGTCGGCGACGCACGGGGCGAAGGCCTCCACGGTCGGGGTCGCGAAGAGCTGGCGCAGGGGCACCCGGATGCCCAGCGCCTCGCGGATCCGGGCCGTCACCTGGGTCACCAGCAGGGAATGGCCGCCCAGGGTGAAGAAGTCGTCGCCCGCGCCGACGCGGTCGAGCTTGAGCACGTCGGCGAACAGCTCGGTCACATAGCGCTCGGCGTCGGTGCGCGGCTCCACGTACGCGGTGGACAGGTCCTGCCGGGCGGTTCCCGGCGCGGGCAGCGCGGCGTGGTCCACCTTGCCGTTCACCGTCACCGGGATGGCGTCGACGGGGACGATCACCGAGGGCACCATGTGGGCGGGGAGGAGGCCCCGGGCATGCTCCAGGAGGGTGTCGACGGGCAGGGGCCCGCTGAGCGTCACATAGCTGACGAGCCGCTCGTCGCCGGGGATGTCCTCGCGGGCGATGGTGGCTGAGTCGATGACCGCCGCGTGCGTCGTCAGGACGGCGTCGATCTCGCCCGGCTCGATCCGGAAACCCCGGACCTTGACCTGGTGGTCGGCCCGGCCGAGGAACTCCAGTTCACCGGTGGGCAGCATGCGGGCGAGGTCGCCGGTGCGGTACATCCGCTCGCCGGCCGTCCCGGGGTCGGGCAGGAACCGCTCGGCGGTGCGGCCGGGAGCGGAGACGTAGCCGCGGGCGACGCCCGTGCCCGCGACGTACAGCTCGCCGATGTGACCGAGCGGCAGCGGGTTCAGCCGGGCGTCGAGCACGTACAGCCGGGTGTTGGCGATGGGCCGGCCGATCGGCACCGGGCCCTGGCCGGGGTCGTCCGGATTGACCTCGTAGATGCAGCAGCCCACCACGGTCTCGGTGGGTCCGTACTCGTTGATCAGGTGGACGCCGGGGGCGTCGCGGCGCCACTCCTGGACTCGGTCGAAGGTGAGCTGTTCGCCACCGATCACGAACGTGCGGGTACCGGCGGCGAGTTCACCGGCCGGTGCGATCTGGGTGATGCTGGCGAGCGACGACGGGGTGAGCTTGACGAGGCTGAACGCGGAGCCGCCCCGCAGGGAATCCGCCAGCGGCTCGATCCGCTCCAGGCCGACCTGGTCGGGCAGCAGCGTCACCGGACGGCCGGCGATCAGCGGCGGGAACAGGCTGGTGACGGTGAGGTCGAAGCTGATCGGCGAGTCCATGGGCGCGCCCGTGCCGTCGCCGGCCCCGTAACGACGCGCAGCGAAGGTGCAGTAGTTGGTCAGACCCGCATGCGTCACCATCACGCCCTTGGGGCGGCCTGTCGAGCCCGAGGTGAACAGCACGTAGGCCAGGTCGTCGCCGCTGACCGGGGCAGGCGCGCCGCAGGCGGCGCCCGGCCCGTCGACAGCCAGGAACGCGGGGCCTTCCAGGCCGTCCACGGGTGCGCCGTCCGCGGTGACGACCAGGGTGGTGCCCGCGTCGTCGACCATGTCCTGCAGGCGGCTCGCGGGGTAGCGCGCGTCGAGGGGCAGGTAGGCCGCGCCGGCCCGGAGCACGCCCAGGATCGCCACCAGCAGGGCCGGCGAACGCGGCACGCACACGCCGACGATCCGGCCGGGGGTGACCCCGGCGTCGGCCAGACGGCCGGCCAGCGCGTCTGCCGCCGCCAGCAGTTCGGCGTACGAGAGCTGCACGTCGGCGCCGATCACGGCCGTGGCGTCGGGGCGCAGCGCCGCCTGCTCCGCCACCAGGTCGAGGACGGTTCGGTCGGGCACGGGCACGACCGTGTCGTTGAACTCCCCGGTCCTGAGGCCGTCCGCGGGCGGCACGATGGGCAGCAGGCCGATGGGGATGCCCGGCTCCGCCTCGGCCGCGGGAAGCATCTGCAGCGTCTGCTCGCCCAGGGACCGCGCCAGCTCGGGATGAACGCGGGCGGCATCGAACCGCACGGACACCCGGATCCCGCCGGAGGGCCGGCGGTCGCACTCCAGGCGCAGTACGAACGGCTCCCCGTCGCACCGGGCGTCGTCAGCCCAGGCCGGGAGTTCGCGGTAGGAGAAGCCGAACGGCCAGCGGTGGGTGGGGAAGTGGAGGGTGTCCTGGTTGTCGCGCAGTCCGTTCAGCGCGTTCCGGACGGCGGCCGTGGCAGGGGTGAAGCAGGACGCCGTGTCGACGGTGTCGGTCATCGGCAGGTACCGGCTGAACGCGCCGATCGCGGCGTGCACCTCCGGGTGGGCCCGCCCGTCCACGCCGACCGCCATGGTGACGCTGTTGCCGGCAACCCGGCTCAGCACCGCCGTCCATGCGGTGAGCAGGACCGCCTCGGGATCCGCGTGGTCCGGCAGCACCGCCTCGGCGATGTGAACCTCCTCGGTCCGCCGGGGAGCCGCGTCGGTCCCGGGCACGGCGAAGCGGCCGGTGTCCAGGCTCTCCGGACGCAGGGTGGCGAGGATGTCGTCCGCGGGCGCGTCCGCCGCCGTCTCCAGCAGGTCACGGCGCCACTGGGAGTAGTCGGCGTACTGCAGGTCGCCGATCGCACCTGCCTCGCCGCGCAGCACAGATGCCATCACGACCAGGCTCTCGAGGTCGGCGAGCAGCGCCGGCGCCGTCACCAGCAGGTGGCCGTCGGCCACTGCCACCTCGAGCCGCAGGCTGAGCGCGCAGCGCTCGCGCTCCGTTACGGCGGCGGTCTCCCGGTTCCCCGGGGACTCGCGGACCTCGCAGCTGGCGTGGGGCGCGATCACCTGGTACTTGCCGCGCATGCCGCGGACAACGGCGATCGAGGTGCGCAGGATCTCGTATCGCTCGACCAGGCCGGCCAGGCGCTCCTCGACAGCCGCCGCGCCGACGCCCTCGGGCAGCCGGACGGTCAGCTGGCACAGCTGCGGTACGGGGCCGGCCAGCGCCAGCGTCCGTTCCTGCACCGGGGAGAGCGGATAGGCCTCCGTCTCGTTCAGGTCAGGCATTGCCGTTACCTCCGATAACCGAGTCCGCGGTGCAGGGCTGTCCCATGGCGACCAGGACCTGCCTGGGGCCGGTGAACGACTGGCGGCCGTGGGCCATGAGCATGTTGTCGACGACGACCACATCGCCCCGCTGCCAGGGGAAGACGATCGACTCCGCCGCGTAGGCGGCCCTGAGTTCGTCCACGACCTCGTCCGGAATCGGACTGCCGTCGCCGAAGTAGGTGCAGTTGGGCAGGCCGTCCTCGCCGTACTCGGCCGTCAGCTCGTCGCGGACGCCCGCGGGGAGGGAGCTGGGGTGGAAGAGGACTGCGTGGTTGAACCAGGTCCGCACGCCGGTCCGCGGGTGCCGTACGACGGCGGGAGCGACCCGGCTGAGCCGCAGCCGGTCACCGGCCCAGCGGTGGTCGTACCCGCCCAGCCGGCACTGGGCCTCGACCTGGTTGCGGTCGTCCGTCTGGAAGACCTCCCGCCAGTCCAGGCCGATGCCGCCGCCGAGGTTGCGGACATAGCGCACGCCGTGCTCGGTGAAACGCCGCAGCGTCGGCGGCGATATCCGCTCCAGCACCCGCCGGCAGTCCGCGAGCGGGGTGGCGCCGCCGGTCTGCGCCGGCGTCGCGCAGTGCAGGATCAGCCGCAGCGGCCAGCTGTGGGCGTAGGAGTTCTCGCAGTGCAGCGGGATCTCCTCGGCCGCCGGGTACTCCGTGGAGGTGTAGATGTTGCCCTCGACCGTGCTGCGGGGCGTAGAGCGCTCCCGGTACTCCAGCGGGTCGCCGACCGCGGCGGAGACGACTGACTGCAGCGCGGCGGCGCCGCACACGTCGAAGCCGCGGAACAGGACGGCACCGTGCTCGTCGAGCCACCCGTCGATGGGGGTGCGCGCATCGGCGGCGTAGGCGGCGAGATCGACCCCGGGCACCGCGGGCCGCACCGTGAGCGGCAGCTCGAGGCCGCGAGGGGGTTCCACCGTGACGATGTCCGAGCCCGGTGCCGCGACGCGGCGGCGCGTTCCGATAGCGCTTCTCACTGGTTCTCCTTTTCCAGAACGGCCGGCGCGACCGGTCGTCGGACGGATCCGATGCTGCGCCGGGCGGCGATGCCCAGATCCCGGCGGTTTCCGTGGACCGACTGGCGGTCCGAGTCGCGTACGAAGCCCACGAGGTCGCTCAGCCGGGACCCGGGATGCCGCACGATGTGTTCCAGCAGCCCCGCGTACGCGTGCACCAGCCGCTTGATCTCGCTGCGCCGGTAGAGGTCCGCGTTGTACTCCCACTCGAGGACGTAGCCGCCGTCCTTGTGGTCGAAGGGGTCCGGCGGCCGGCGGATGCCGGTGATGTTCAGGTCGAACTTGGCCGACTCGCCGATGTGGTACTCGATGCGCCCGGTGACCTCACCCATGTCGAGGTCCGGCAGGGGTGTGTCGTGGAAGGCGAAGGAGACCTGGAAGAAGGGGTTCTTGCCCGGGTCGTGGCGCGGCCGCAGATCACGGACGATCATCTCGAAGGGCAGGTCAGCGTTGCTGAAGGCGCCGATGACGGTGCGCCGGGCGCGGTGCAGGACGGTGGTGAAGTCGGGGTCGCCGCTCAGGTCGGTGCGCAGCACCAGCGGATTTACGATCATGCCCAGCAGGTCCTCGATGGGGCGCTGGGACCGGTTGGCGGAGCTCGAGCCGATCACCACGTCCTCCGTGCCGGTGAATGCCGAGCACAGCACCGCGAACGCCGCGTACATGGTCATGAAGAGCGTGGCTCCGCTGCCGCCGGCGACTGCCAGCCGGTCGCACAGCTCCCGCGGCACGACCAGGGGCTCCATGGCCCCGCGGAACCGCGGCTGGACCGGACGGGGCCGCGTGCCGAACAAGGCGAGCGAGGGCAGGTTTCCACCGCTCAGGGTGTGTCGCCAGTAGTCCCGCTGGTCCTGCAGGGCGCCCGAGCTCACCAGTCCGCGCTGCCAGAGCGTGAAGTCCGCGTACTGTACCTGCAGTTCCGGTAGCGAATGCTCGCGGTCGGCCGCGTAGGCGGGGTAGATCTCCTTCAGCTCGGTGAGCAGCCGGCCGACCGACCAGCCGTCGTGGACGAAGTGGTGCTCGATCTGGACCAGCAGGTGCTCCACCTCGCCCAGCCGCAGCAGCCGCCAGCGCAGCAGCCGTTCCGTCGCCACGTCGAACGGCTGGTTGAGGGTGCGCAGGGTGTCCAGCAGCCGCTGTTCCTGCGCGTCGGGCGACAGGTCCGTCAGGTCGTCGAGGTCGAGGCGCACCGTCCAGGGCTCCCCGACGACCTGCCGGGGCGTTCCCCGGTCGGACGGGAACGAGGTCCGCAGCACCTCGTGCCGGCGCACGATCTCGGTGAGCGTCCGCTCCAACGCGGCCCGGTCGAGCCGGCCGCGCAGCCGGAGGGCGAACTGGGTGTTGTAGGCGGTGGCGTCGGGGGCCAGCTGACCGAGGAACCACACCATCTCCTGCGAGAAGGACAGCGGTATCGTCCTGTCCGCGTCGGCCTCCCGCGGGGCGACGGCGGGCAGGACCGTGCCGCCACCCAGGTCGCCGGCGTCGATCCGCTCGGCGAGGGCTGCGATCTGCGGTGTCTCGAAGATGTGGCCGAGCTGGACCGGCACCGCGAGCCGTTCGCGCAGCCGGGCGACGATCTGGGCCACCAGCAGCGAATGTCCCCCCAGTGCGAAGAAGTCGTCCTCGACTCCGACCCGTTGCAGGTCCAGCACCTGCTCGAACGCCTCTGCGACCGCCGCCTCGGTGGCGGTGCGGGGTCGGGTGCCGGTGTCGGACAGGGGGGCGGCGGACACCTCCCGTGCGGCGAGGCCGGCGCGGTCGACCTTTCCGTTCACCGTCACCGGGAAGGCCTCAAGCCGCACCACGGCGATCGGCACCAGGTGCGCGGGCAGCCGCTCCCTCAGGTGCGCGAGCGGTCCGGGCAGGGCGTCACCGACCGCCGGCGTCACGTACGACACGAGCTGTTTTCCACCCCGGCCGTCGTCCCGTGCCACGGTCACCGCGGCGGTGACGCCGGGCACGGTGCTGAGGACCGCGTCGACCTCCGCGGGTTCGACGCGCATCCCGCGGATCTTCACCTGGTCGTCGATCCGGCCGAGGAACTCCAGCTCGCCGGAGGGCAGCAGCCGGGCGAGGTCGCCCGTTCGGTACAGGCGCTCCCCGCGGCCGGCGGGATGCGGCACGAACCGCTCGGCGGTGCGCCCCGGCGCATTCAGATAGCCGCGTGCGAGGCCCCGGCCGCCGAGGAACAGCTCACCGGACCGGGCGGGGCGCAGGTCCGCGTCCAGCAGCAGGACCTGGGCGCCCGGCACCGGCCGGCCGATCGGCGCCGTGCGCAGCCCCGGCTGTTCGAGCGGCTCCGCGGTCGCGGTCCAGCAGGTGGCGGCGATGGTGGCCTCGGTGGGGCCGTAGCCGTTCACCAGCCGGACGCGGCCGAGTTCCGGGTGCCGACACCACTGCCGGACCGACTCGGCCGGAGCCCGGTCGCCTCCGATGAGCACCAGCCGAAGGGACTCGGGCACGACCGCCCCGGCAAGCACGGCCTCCAGCAGCTGGAGCCAGTACTCGGTCGGCAGGTTCAGGACCGTCACGCCCAGCCGAGCGCATTCCGCCAGCAGCTGCCCCGGCTCCAGCATGTCCTGCGTCCGCAGCACGAGTTCGGCGCCCGAGCCGATCGCCAGCATGATGTCCTCCATGCTGGCGTCGAAGCCGAGGGAGGCGAACTGCAGCCACCGGTCCCGGGAGGTGATCTCGTAGGCCCGGCTCATGTCACGGGCGTAGCCGCCGATCGACCCGTGGCTGATCATCACGCCCTTCGGCTGCCCGGTCGAGCCGGACGTGTGCATGAGGTAGGCGAGATCGGCGGGATCCGGGCCGGGAGCCGCAAGTCGGCGCTGCGGCGGCCCGTCGGCGAGGTCCGTCGCAGGTGCCGCGGGGTGGCTCTGCGGTGGCCCGCCGACGGGCACGGCGATCAGGTCCGTCAGGCCCTGCGGCACTGGAGCGCCGTCGTGCACCAGGAACGCGGCGGAGGCGGCCAGCATGCGCAGCCGCTCGGCCGGGTGTCCGGGGTCCAGCGGGAGGTAGACGCCGCCCGCACGCATGACCCCCAGCACGGCCGTCACGGTCTCCACCGAGCGCGGCAGGGACACGGCGACCACGCTGCCCGGCTCGACGCCGGCTGCGGTGAGCCGAGCGGCCAGGGAGTCCGCGGCGGCGTCCAGCTGCCGATAGGTGACGCGGACGCCGGGCGCGGAGACCGCGATACCGTCGCCGGCTGTACGTGCCCGGTGCGCGACCTGTGCCGACAGGTACATCAGAACTCCTCTCCGGTGAGCTGCCTGACGAGGGCCGCGGCGAGGTCCGCGGCGTCGGTCTTGATGAAGTAGTGGCCGGCGCCCGCGAGTTCGATGAGCTCGACGGATCCGAAGAACCGCGCCCAGTCCGCGTAGCGGTCGCGGTAGCCCGCAGTGGCCGGGTCCTGGTCGCCGATGACGCAGTACGCCGGGACGCCGGTCACTGTGTCGGCGCAGCCGCCGAACCATCGGGCCGACTGCTCCAGGTCGTGCCGGACCACGCGAACGAGGTCGGTGCGGTCCGCGGGGAGGATGTCGCCCTCCAGACCGCCGAGTTCGCCGAGGAAGGAGGCGAGCTCGCCGTCGCTCATGGCGGCGTCGCGTTCCAGCGAGCCCAGCGGCTCGGGGTTGACCAGCGAACCGCCGATGAACACGGCACGCGGCGGGCGCCCGGCCTCGGCCAGCCGCCGGGCGAGCGCCACGGTGATCGCCGAGCCGACGCACTGCCCGTACAGCACGACCGGCTCAGACGGCGTGCCGAGCTCGGCGCAGGCCTGGTCCACGACGACGGACAGGTCCGCCAGCGGCTCACCGGTGAAGTCGTGGCCGGGCAGCGACAGCGCCAGGAACCGGATGTCCTGGGGCAGGGCGGCCGCAAGCGCGCTGTAGCAGACTGCGTTGCCGCCGCCGTAGGGCACGCCCAGCACGGTCAGGCGCGGCTCGGGTACGTCGCGGAGGGGGACCAGCAGCGGTCGGGGTCCGGAGGGCCGGGACACCCGGGCGGTGAAGGAGCGGACCGTCGGGTGCGTGAACAGGGTGCTGATCGGCGTCGTCGCGTCGCACTCGCGGACGGCCCGGACCGCCCGGAAGGAGTCGCCGCCCAGGTCGAAGAAGTTGTCGTCCGGTCCGATGCCGGTGCGGCCCAGCAGGCGGCACCAGATCTCTGCGACCTTCTGCTCCTGCGGGCTGCAGGCACCGGGCGCGGCCGGCCCCGCGGAGGGTTCGTCCGGGTCGGGCAGGGAGCGGCGGTCCACCTTCCCGTTGGGGGTGATCGGCAGGGTGGGCAGCACCCGGACCGAGGCGGGAACCATCGTGGCCGGCAGGTACTCGGCCAGTAGTTCGCGCAGCCGGGACGAGGTGGGTTCCTGTCCGGGTTCCGGTACGACGTAGCCCACCAGCCGCCGCTCGTCACCGGTGCCGCGCGCGGCGACGACCGCCTCGCCGACGCCCGGCAGCGACCGCAGGGCGGCTTCGATCTCGCCCAGCTCGATCCGCACACCGTGCACCTTGACCTGCAGGTCGGCGCGGCCCAGCAGCTCGAGCATGCCGTCGGCTCCGTAGCGGGCGAGGTCGCCCGTGCGGTACATCCGGTCGCCGGGGACCCCGGAGAACGGGTTGGGGACGTACCGTTCGGCGGTGAGCGCGGGCCTGGAGTGGTATCCCCAGCCCATGCCCACGCCGCCGAGGAAGAGTTCACCCGGCACGCCGACGGGGGCCGGCAGGCCCCCGCGCTCAAGGACGTAGGCGAGCTGGTTGTCCATGGGGGTGCCGTACGGGACGCTCAGCCACTCCGCGTCGACGGCACCGATCGTGTAGACGGTGGAGTGGATGGACAGCTCCGTCGCCCCGCCCAGACTCACCACGGTGGCGTCGGGGGCGATGCGCCGGATGCGGTCGGGCAGCGAGACCGGGATCCAGTCGCCGCCCAGCAGCACGACCCGCAGGTCCGGGAGCTGGAGACCGGCGCGTTCGGCCTCGTCGGCCACCAGTCCGAGCAGGGCCGGTACCGACTGCCAGACCGTCACCCGCTGGTCCCGCAGGGCCTGGAGCCAGCGGGCGGGGTCGCGCACCTCGTCCGGCCCTGGCAGCACGACCGTGCCGCCGGCCGCCAGTGTGCCGAACGTGTCGTACACGCACATGTCGAAGCTCGGCGACGAGATGGCGAAGAGGCGGTCGCCGGGACCGACGCCGTAACGGCGGTTCAGGTCCCAGACGTTCCCGACCCGACCCCGGTGGTCGAGGAGGGTGCCCTTGGGCCGGCCGGTGGATCCCGACGTGAAGATCAGGTACGCGAGGTCGTTCGGGCCGGCGGTTCCCCCTACCCGCTCGGCCGAGGCCGTCGGGCTGTCCTCCACGTGGACCAGTGCCGGCCGCACCGGGGGCAGCAGCGCGGCCAGGGAGCGCCGGGTCACCACGGCGGACAACTGCCCGTCCTGCACCATCAGCGCGAGGCGCTCGGCCGGATAGCCCGGGTCGAGCGGTACGTACGCGGCGTCCGCCTTGAGGATGCCGAGCATGCCGGCCGCGAGTTCGGGCGACCGCTCGAGCAGCAGGCCCACCCGGTCGCCGCGCCGGACGCCCGTCGAACGCAGCTGGTCAGCGACCTGGTTGGCCTCCCGCTCCAGCTCCGCGTAGGTCACCGTGCGGTCGCCCGCGACCAGGGCGGCGTGGTTCGGGGACCGGTCGGCCTGCCGCTCGAACAGGCCGTGCAGAGTCTCGTGGGCGGGGAACTCCGCCGCGGTGCGGTTCCAGTCACCGACCGCCCGGGTGTGCTCCTCGCGGCTGAGCATCGGCACCGAGAAGACGTCCGCATCCGGCTTCGCCAGCAGACCGTCCAGCAGCTGCACATAGTGCCGCAGCATCGCCTCGATCCGGGATCGGTCGAACAGGTCGGTGCGGTACTGCACGAAGCCTCGGTAGCCGTCGCCGTGCTCCCGGAAGTCCAGCAGCAGATCGAACTTGGCGGTCTGCCCGGTGATGTCCCATCGCTGCGCCGTCACTCCGGCGAGCCGGGGCAGCACGTCGGTGCGCGTGGTGGTCTGCATCAGCACCCGGATCAACGGCTCGGTACCGCGCATGCCGGCGGGCCGGATCTCGTCCACCAGCCGGTCGAAGGGGAGTTCCTGGTTCTGGTAGGCACCCAAGCAGTTCTCCCGCACCCGCAGCAGCAGCTCCCGGAACGACGGGGTCTGCTCCAGACTGGTGCGGATCACCAGGGTATTGATGAAGAAGCCGATGAGCTGCTCCAGCTCCGGCCGCAGCCGGCCGTGCGAGGGAGCGCCGATGGCGATGTCGGTGCTGCCGCTGTAGCGGGCCAGAAGCACTTTCAGCCCGGCCATCAACCCCATGAACGGGGTCGCCCCCGCGTCCTGGCAGAAGCCCCGCAGTCGGCGGCCCAGTTGCTCGGGCACCTCCACGACGCATTCGTCGCCGTCCGGCCCGTCGATCGACGGGCGGGGGCGGTCGGCGGGCAGGTCCAGCTGCGCCAGCCCCGACAGGCGGTCCTTCCAGTAGTCCAACTGCGCCTCGAGGGTTCCGTCGTCCACCCGGGCGTGCTGCCAGGCCGCGAAGTCGCTGTACTGGAGACTCAGGTCGTCGAGCTCCGGGTCGCTGTGGGTGAGTTCGGCGTCGTAGCAGCGCTCCAGCTCGGTGAAGAGGATCTGCATGGACCAGCCGTCCACCACGATGTGGTGGACGGTCACCAGCAGGACCCAGTCGCTCGGGCCGAGGCGCAGCAGCCGTACGCGCAGCAGCGGGCCCGTCGCCAGATCGAACCCCCGCAGCGCCTCCTGCTCGGCGATCGCCCGGGCGGCGGCCAGGGCCTGGTCCGTGGACTCGCCGGCGACCTCGTCGACGGACACCCGCACCGGCACCTCCGGCAGGACGACCTGCACAGGCTGCCCGGCGACCGTCCGGAAGACCGTGCGCAGCGCCTCGTGCCGGCGGATCACCCGCTGCAGCGCCGCGCTCAGCACGCGGGGGTCCACCGGACCGGAGAGGCGGTAGGCGAAGGCGCAGTTGTAGGCGGGGTCGCCGGGCGTCATCTGGTCGAGGAACCACAGGCGGCGCTGCGGGAAGGACAGCGGCATACCGCCGTCACCGGTCCGAGCAGCCACCGGTATGTGCGCCTGCCGGGGCTCTGGAACCGCAGCCCTCGACGTGGCCGGCGCCTCGGCTCCGGCAAGGCCGAGCCGGCGTTCCAGGGCGATGCGCTCATCGATCGGGAGCGTACTGACGGCTGCTGCAACTCGGCCGCTGTCCAAAAGATTCACGAGGGGTCTCCATCGGTCGGCCTTTTGCCCCGGCATTTCGGAGGCTTCATCTCGGCGCGACCAAACATGGCATGGAGCCCGGGCGGAAATCCATGCCATGCGATGGCACGGATATGACATGCCCGATGGCAGTGTTGAACCCGTATCGGCAGGGATTCCCGCACGTAGCGCAGGGCTGTGCCATCCCTGCGCCAGCCCGTTGCTCCGGCCCGGAAGCGGTTGATACAAGTCTTGGTATTCCTCGCCTCGCATTCAACCGAAGGCCGGTCTCATGAAAACCCTCCTGGTCGATAATTACGACTCATACACCTTCAATTTGTTTCAGCTGCTGGCTGAGGTAAATGCCGAGGAGCCTGTCGTGGTGCGCAACGACGAGGTCGACTGGGCAGGCATATGCGCGCTGCGGCCGGACAACATCGTGATCTCTCCCGGACCCGGCCACCCTGGTCGGCCCGCGGACTTCGGCGTGTGCGCCGACGTCCTGCGGTACGCGGACGTCCCCGTGCTCGGCGTATGCCTGGGGCACCAGGGCATCGGAGTGGCCGCCGGCGCGTCGGTGCGCCGCGCGCCGTCGCCGGAGCACGGCCGGCTCAGCCGGGTGTGGCACGACGACTCGCCGCTGTTCCATGGCATTCCGCAGGGCTTCACGGTGGTGCGCTACCACTCGCTGGCCGTCCACGAACTGCCGGCCGACCTCGCGGCGACCGCATGGACCGCGGACGGCGTGCTGATGGGCCTGGCCCACCGGAGCCGCCCGCAGTGGGGCGTCCAGTTCCATCCGGAGTCGGTGGCCACCCAGTTCGGGCACCGGCTGCTGGCCAACTTCCGCGACCTGACCCCGGTCGAGCCGGTGCGCCGGACACGCCGGCGCACACCCGCGGCCCCCGTCACCGCACAGCGTGCCGCCGCAGCGGAGCGCAACGCGCGCGCCGGAACCGGGGCTGCACGTGAGTCCGCCCCGCCGCGGCAGGAGGCGCCGCTGCAGTGCACGGTGCGCACGCTCGCGAACTGGTGCGAGCCGGAGGATGCGTTCGCCTCGCTGTACGCGCCGGAGGAGGTGTCGTTCTGGCTGGACAGCAGCCGCACGGCACCGGGCATGGCCCGGTTCTCCTTCATGGGCGCCGCGGACGGGCCGCTGTCGAAGGTGGTGCGCTACGACGTCGCCGCCCAAGAGATCACCATCGAATCGGCCACGGGCCGACAGGTGCACCACGGCGTGCTGTACGACCACCTGCGGCAGGCGCTGGCCCAGGGCGTAGCGGAGGCCGAGGCCGTCCCCTTCGACTTCACCGGCGGCTTCGTCGGCTACCTGGGCTACGAACTCAAGGCGGACTCGGGCGCCTCGCAGGCGCACGGGTCCCCCCATCCGGACGCGTCCCTCGTCTTCGCCGACCGGTTCCTGGCCTTCGACCACCAGGAGCGCCGGGTCCACCTGGTCGCCCTGACCCGCCCGGGAGACGCGGCCGCGGCGGAGGCGTGGTTCGGCGACCTCGCCCACCGGCTGCCGCGGGTGCCGCGGCTGGAGCGGCCGACAGGCCTCGACTCCGAGGTGACACTCGCCCGCCCCACCGCCTCCCGGGACGAGTACGTCGACGCCGTCCGGATCTGCCAGGAGTACCTGGCGGCCGGCGAGAGCTACGAGATCTGCCTCACCGACCGGGTGCGAAGCGATCCGCTGCAGGCCGACCCGTTCGAGGTCTACCGGACCCTGCGCCGCATCAACCCGGCGCCGTACTCGGCCTATCTGCGATTCGGCGACCTGTCGGTGCTGTGCTCGTCCCCGGAGCGCTTCCTGAAGATCGACAGGGCAGGGTGGGCGGAGTCCAAGCCGATCAAGGGAACCGCCCGCCGTTCCACCGACCGGGCCGAGGATGCCCGGTTGGCCGCCCGGCTGACCACGGACGACAAGACCCGCGCCGAGAACCTGATGATCGTCGACCTGCTGCGCAACGATCTGGGCGCGGTGTGCGAGGTCGGCTCGGTCAGCGTGCCTCATCTGATGGCGGTGGAGAGCTACGAGACCGTGCACCAGCTGGTGTCCACCGTCCGCGGCCGACTCCGCGCAGGCACGAGTACCGTCGACTGCCTGCACGCCACGTTCCCCGGCGGCTCGATGACGGGCGCGCCGAAGCTGCGCACCATGGAGATCATCGACCGACTGGAGTCCAGCGCCCGCGGTGTGTACTCCGGCTCGATCGGGTTCCTCGGCCTCAACGGCACCGCGGACCTCAACATCGTGATCCGGACCATCGTCGCCGACTCGGCGGGCACGGTGATCGGCACCGGGGGCGCCATCGTCACCCACTCGGATCCGCAGGCGGAGTACGACGAGATCCTGCTGAAGGCGGAGGCCCTGGCCCGGGCCGTGGCGCTGGCCGAATCCCCGTGGGCCGCGGCGGACGCGCCCGCCGCCCGTCTGACGGCCACGCTCGCCGCGGCGGGAGGTGACCGACGTGCACACGGTGCGACCAGCGGGCGCAACTGACGTCCCCTTCCTGGCCCGCGGGGTGGCGGAGCTGATCGCCGAGATCCGGGGGGCCGCCGCCGAGCCCGCGGACGACGGCGCTCTCGCCGTCGCACAGGACCTGGTGGCCGGCCGGCTGGACGGCGCTGCTCTCGTCGCGTGGTCCCCCGACGGCCGGCGGCACGGACTGATCACCGCGAACCGGCTGCGGTCCATCCGCACCCGCGGCCCCTATGCCCTCATCCAGGAGTTGTGGGTCGCCCCCGAGGGCCGTGCGCTGGGCGTCGGCGCGGCCCTGATCTCCGCCCTGTGCAACTGGGCCCGCAGCGCCGGGTGCGCGATGGTCGAAGTCGGCCTGCCGCTCCCGCAGTCGCCGGTGCACGCCAACACCTACCACCGCTACACCCAGTGGGGCTTCACCGCGAACGGACCGCGCATGCGGAAGATCGTGAGGACGAACGATGACCCTGACCGTCGTTGACCAGGGCAGGGCGGACTTCGCCCAGCCCTGGACGCTGGGGCCTGACGGCGGCCGGACCCCCGGCGCCGAGAGCGAGGACCGGCGCCGCGCCCTGTGGGCCGGCCTGCAGGCCGCCGGCTGCCGCAGCGTGACCGCCGACGCTTCCGACGCCGATCTCGACGACCTGCTCGGCGCGGTGCACCAGCCCGAATACCTGGGGTTCCTCGACGACTGGTCCCGCCGTCTGGGCCCCGGCGAACTCCACGTCCCCCATGAGCGCACGGCGCCCGGCGTCCCCCAGGACACCCCGCTGAGCAGCGGCATCCTGGGCTTCGCCCGGGAAGGCGCACGCACCGCGCTGACCGCCGCGGCCCTCGTGGCCGCGAACCAGGGCCACGCCTACGCGCTGTGCCGCCCGCCGGGCCACCACGCCGGGCCGGACTGGTCGGGCGGCTACTGCTTCCTGAACAACGCCTCGGTGGCCGCCGAGGCCCTGACCCGCCACGGGCGTCGGCCGGGCATCCTCGACCTCGACTTCCACATCGGCAACGGCACCGCCGCCGTTGCGCAGCACCTCGGCGACCTCCCGTACGCCTCCGTGCACGCCGCGACCGACCGGCACTACCCCTGGCAGGAGGACCTGCCAGGCGTCGATCCGCGGCTGTGCGTGGGGCTGCCGACCGGCCCCACGCCCGAGCAGTACTGCACCTTCGTCGACATGCTCGCCGGCCGTCTGGCCGACGAGGGGGTGGACACTCTCGTCCTCTCCCTGGGCTTCGACGTGATCAAAGACGATCCGCACGGCGGCTGGGAACTGCACCCCGCGGACCTGCAGCTCGTGGCCGGGCTGCTGGCAGGGCGCGGCTGGCCCGTGCTGGTGGTGCAGGAGGGCGGCTATCTGCTCGACGAACTCGCCGCCTGCTCAGCGTCCTTCGCCCGTGGGCTACGCCAGGAAGAGGAAATGTGACCATGAATGAACTCCAGCGTCTCCGCACCAGGATCGATGTGCTCGATGCCGGCATCGCCGCGCAACTCGCCCAGCGCTTCGAGGTCTGCCGACTCGTCGGACGGCTCAAGCGCCATGAGGACATACCGATGATGCAGCCGGATCGGGTCCGCCACGTACACGAGGTGTACCGCAAGGCGGCCCAAGACCAGGGCCTGCCCGAGGACTTCGCCCGCCAGTTCGTGGAGCTGATGATCGCGGCGACCTGCGCGCTGGAGGACGACATCATCGACGCCCCGCAGGAGGCGGGTGTCCGATGAGTACCTTCGTCACCCTCGGCCCCGAGGGCACCGACCACGAGCACACCCTGCGCGCCTACCTGCGCCGCCAAGGGCTCGCCGATGCGCGCGTCCTCCTCGTCGACGACATGCTCGAGGGCCTGGAGCTGGTACGCAGCCGGCCGGACCACTACCTGCTGCAGAACAGCCTGCACCCGGACGCTCTCGAGGTCACGGAACGCCACTGGGACCAGGTGCGCGTTCTGGACTGCTTCATCGCTCCCACCAAACCGATGGCGATCATCCGCCGGGCCGACGCACCCGCACCGCGGCACCTGGCGGTGATGCCGGCAACCGTCGGCTACCTGCGCCCGGGAGAGTGGCCGAACCTGATCACGGTGTCGGCGAAGCCCCACATCGGCACCGGCCTGCTCAGCGGCATGTACGAAGCCGGCCTGACCCATCTCAGCTGGGCCGTCGAGCATCCGGACGAGCTGGTGCTCATCGAACAGATCGGCCCCGTGGATACCGTCTGGATCGTCTACGGCACGAGCGAGGTCCGCAGGGGCCTTCTCACCGGGATGCTGAGGCCCGATCTCTACTGCGGCGCCGCGGTGCGGGCATGATCGAGACCGCGCCGCAGCCCACCTGCGCCGGACCGACCGGCCCGCCGCTCGACGACGGCGCGCCGGCAGCCCCGCAGACCACGGTGTGGCTCAACGGGAGGGTGATACCAACCGACCAGGCCGTGGTGCCTGTGATGTCACACGCCCTCCACTACGGATCCGCGGTGTTCGAGGGCATCCGTGCCTACCGGGGCCGGCACGGCACCGCCGTGTTCCGGCTGACGGACCACCTCCACCGCCTGGCCCGTTCCGCTGCCGCCTACGGGATCGCCGTGCCCTACACGACGGGCGAACTGCGAAGCGCGGTCCACGAGGTCGTCGCGGCCAGCGGACTGGCTGATGCCTACATCCGGCCGCTGGTGTTCCGCGGAACGGGCTCGATGGGCCTCGATCCGTCCGGCACGACGGTGGGGGTTGCGATCATGGCATGGCGTCTGGACGACTACTACCGCCACCAGGCCGGCAACTCCGTCGCCGCCACGGTATCCACCTGGCGCCGCATCCCGCCCAACGCGCTCGTCCCCCGCGCAAAGGCCGCGGGCCACTACCTGAATTCGATGCTCGCCAAGTCGGAGGCACAGCGGCACGGCTTCGACGAGGCGATCATGCTGGACGAACGCGGGCTGGTCTGCGAGGCGAGCGCGATGAACGTCCTGTGCGTGCTGGACGGCGCGCTGCACACGCCGGACACCACCCCTTACGTGCTGGACGGCATCACCAGGGACACCGTGCTGCGGCTGGCCCGCGACCTCGACCTGGATGTCGTGGCCGGCGACCTCACCGTCTCCCAGCTCCATCAGGCCAGTGAACTGCTGCTCACCGGCACCGGAGCCCGGATCGCACCCGTCGGACAACTCGACGCCACCCGCTTCCGGGCTCCCGGCCCGGTCACCACCGCCCTCGGACGCCACTTCGACCTCGCCGTCCGCGGCGAATTGCCGCACCTCGCCCACTGGCTGGACGCGGTGGCCGGTACGCAAGGGGCCGGGTGATGGACCTCAACCTGTCCGGGCGCCGGGCGGTCGTGCTGGCGGGGACGGCAGGGCTGGGACGCGGGGTGTGCGAGGCGCTGGCCCAGGAGGGCTGCACGGTGGTGACCTGCGGAAGGACGCCCGTAGCCGGTGGCCCACCGGAGATCACCGCACTGGCATGCGATATCCGGCAGGCCAACCCTCTGGACGCCTTCCTCACCTCGGCCCTCGAACTCCTCGGCGGCGTCGACATCCTGGTGACCAACAGCGGCGGGCCCCGGCCGGGAGTCACGTCCGACCTCAGCGACGACGATTGGGAGGGTGCGTTCTCGAGCCTGGTGATGCCGGTGATACGCGCCTGCCGCAGGCTGACGCCGCTCATGGCGGCGCAAGGCCGCGGTGTGGTGATCAACACGGCCAGTATCTCGGCCCTGCGCCCGCTGCCCGGGCTGTCCCTGTCCAATGTGCTGCGGCCGGCGGTCGTCGGGTTGAGCAGGACACTGGCCGCGGAACTCGCGCCCAGCGGCGTCCGGGTGAACTGCCTGCTCCCCGGACCGTTCGCCACCCGGCGCTCGGAGGAGTACGCGCAGTGGCAGGCTGCCCGGACCGCGAGCGACCCCGACCCGGCCCCGCGGGCCGACACTGCGGCCGTTCCGCTGGGGCGTCTGGGGGCCGTGGAGGAGTTCGGGCGGATGGCGGCCTTCCTGGCCAGCGATCAGTCCGCGTACTGCACGGGGAGCAGCATCTGCCTGGACGGCGGTGTCTCCCTCTACTGACCTGGCCACACGTGAGTTCCGACGAGACCCGTCACGCGACGGCAGCCGCCCGGTGCTGCCCAGCGGCTGCCGTCAGACAGGAGATCCAACCCACCGTGAGCGACCTTTCGGTCTGGGCCCTGCCCGTGCCTACGACGGCCGAATCCGACGACCTGGACCTCACTGTGCTGGACGGGCAGGAGAGGCGCCGCTTGGCCGCCTTCCGCCGGAGCGCCGACCGGCGCAGATATGCCTTCGCTCACACTGCGCTGCGCATGGTCTTGGGACAGCTGCTGGATACGGCCCCGGAGGCGCTGCGCTTCGACCGCGAGCCGTGTCCCCGATGCCGCGGACCGCACGGCCGGCCGGTCGTGGCCGGAGGACTGGAAGGGGTGCACTTCTCTCTGTCGCACGGCGGGGATATGGCGTTCATCGGGGTCGCGTCCGTCGACGTCGGGGTAGACGTGGAGACTGTCCCATCCATTGCTGTCGCAGAGGAGTTGACGCCTCTGCTGCACCCTGCCGAGCAGCGGGACATCCGCCCCGACACGCCGGCGGCCGACTTCGCCCGCCAGTGGACCCGCAAGGAGGCATATCTCAAGGGCCTGGGCATCGGCCTGTCGCGCGACTTGCATGCGGACGACACCTCGTCCAGCCCGCCGGGGTGGCGCATCAACGACCTACCCGCCCCAGCCGGCTACGCCGCAGCGGTGGCACTGCGGACCGCTTCGCGGCCGCGGCTGGTGTTGCATCGGTCGCTGGACGGAGCCGGAACGGGATTCCGACAGCTTCCGCACAGCACCCGGGCGGAACGGCGCGAGCTGCAGCTGCCAGCGACGGTGCCGTTGGAGCCGCGCCGCCGCGGGGGTGGAGGTGCGCCGTGACGCGGAGCCTCACGGCGACCGCGCACGATGCGAACGCCTCGTCCAACGGGGTGGGCCGGACTGGCTGCCGCCCGCGAAGCCTCGATGTCATGGTCCGCACCTGCGATGCCCTGCTGGTGGCGGGTGTGGCCGCGTATTCCTCGTACATCCATCAGAGACGATTCGCCCTGCTCGACGGAGCAGACCCGAGAGTCGACATGCGCTGCCGGAATTGCACCTCTGAGCTTGCTCCGGTTTGACGGACACGGTGGTTGTGTCGGTCGGGCCGCCAGGGCGGCTTCGTACTCGTTGGGGCTGCGGTAGCCCAGGCTGCTGTGCAGGCGGTGGACGTTGTACCAGCCCTCGATGAACTCGAAGATCGCCGTGTGGGCGGCGGCCCGGCTGGCCCACATCTGGTGGTGGCCGGCGCCCAGCTCGCGCTTGAGGGTAGCGAAGAGCGACTCCGCCAGGGCGTTGTCCCAGCACACCCCGGTCCTCCCGGTGGACAGCCGAATGCCGAAACGGCCACTCACCTGGGCGAATTGACGACTGGTGTATTGGCTGCCGCGGTGATCGGCGGTGGCCCAGCCGACCACTTTGCGGGACTGCGACGTCGATCACGGTGGCGAGACAGAGCCCGCGCTGCAGCAGGTCCGGACGCCGTCCCGCGTGCGGGTCCGGGATGGTGGCGCGGGCCCGACGTCTGCGGCGCCGGCCGGCGAGCTGGGCCTGGCGCATCACCCGCGCGACCCGGCGCCGTCCGCACCGCACGCCCTCGCGCCGCAGCGCGGCATGCACGCGCGGGACACCGTAGGCGCCGCGCGAACGGGTATGCACCGCTTGGATCTGTTCGGTCAGCTCTGCGTCCTGCCGCCGCGCGGCGAAGCGACGCCGCTGCGGCGGGCGTAGAAGGCGGCACGGGAGACCTTGAGCAGTTCACACGCCTGTTTGACGCTGTGGCCTGTCTGCTTCTCCGCCTCGATGAACGGATCCACCGTCACCGGGTTTCTGTCGCGAAGAAAGCCGTCGCACGCTTGAGCACGTCCACGTCCTGCTGCAGCCGCCGGTTCTCGGCTGCCCGTAGCCGGACCAGCTCGGCCCGCTCATCGCTGGTCAGGCCCGTTCTTCACCGGCATCGACCTTGGCCTGGCTGACCGACAACCGCACCGCGGTCTCGGTCAGATCGAAGTCCTTGGCCACCTGGCCGACCGAGCGGTCCCCGCGGCGGGGCGCAGGTCGACCCACCCGCCCTGCAGACGCTGCAGTGTCTTCCGGACGGGCTGCCGGCTCACGCCGAGGCGCTCCGCCGGCTCGGCCTCCACCAGGTGCCGGCCGGCGGTTGAGGCGGGGACGGGTGGCGAGCCCAATGCGACCTGCAGTTCGGGCATGAGCGACCTCCTTCGCGGCGACCGGGCGTGTGCCGGGCGGACTGCGTGCGATGGACGGTCCGGACCATCGGTCCTGGCACCGGAGCCGGCGACGCGGGGACTCGCGATTCTGCATGCCGCGCCCCTGGCGTTCGGAGAGGATCCAGCATACTGTATGCAATCAACGCGCCTTTGGGCAGCGGATCGGACCACGTCGCCCACGAGGGGGTCGCCCCGTGTCATACCGCACCGCACTCACCCGCGTCCTGGACGACGTCGTCGCGCCGGGCGCCGAAGTCGTGCGCACGCGCGGCGTGTTCCCGAGACGGGCGGTCACGGCGCTCGGCCGGGCGGGGCTGCTCGGGCTCACCGTCTCCGCCGGGTCCGGCGGTGCGGGTCTGGGGCTCGCGGAGGCCGCCGCCGTGCTGGCCCGTACCACGGAGGTCTGCCCGGCGACCACCGCCGTGCTGCGCTCGCACTACGCGGCGGTCGCCGTCGTCGAGTCGTACGGCGGTCCCTGGCTGCGCGGTGAGATCGGCGCCGGGCGTCATCTGTGCTCGCTCGCGCTCGCCGAGGACGGCGAGGGTGAACCCGGGGTCGGCCTCGGCCTGCTCACGCCGCACGCCACGGCTGAGAGGCGCGGGGAAGTGGTCGCCCTCAGCGCCCGCAAGCACCACGTGGTCGCGGCCGGGGAGGCCGATACGTACCTCTGGTCGACGCGGCCGTACGCCGCACCGGACGGGTTGAGCCTGTGGGCGGTGCCGGCGTACGCCCCCGACCTCTACGTCCCGTCCGGGGCGGGGAGTTCGGGGCCGCGCGGGAGCGGGATGTCCACCGTCTGCGCCGACCCGGTGCTCGTGCCCGCCGACGTGATGCTCGGCGAGGACGGCGAAGGGCTCGACATCCTGCTGCGTACGGTCCTGCCCTGGCTGTTCGAGCTGCGCGGGACGGACCGGGTGGCCGCGGGTGGTGGCGGACTGACACCCGCGCGCCTGTGAACAGCGCCTCGCGGTAGGGGATTCGGGCGGCGGATCCCGTCCGGGCCTCTTTACCGCGGGCTACTGTATACAGAAGTCTGTATGGAGTGATCTCAGTCTCCCGCGACTGTCGCCGGAGACCCGCACGACGGAGGCGAAGCGATCATGACGACCAGCGGGACGGACACGGCGCTCGAGGTCGAGAGCGTGGTGAGAGGGGCGGCGGCCGCACACCGCGGTCAGCGCGGGGCGCTGCTTCCGGTACTCCACGCCGTACAGGCCGAGTTGGGGTGTGTGCCGCAGGAGGCGATCCCCGTGCTCGCCGACGAGTTCAACCTCTCCCGCGCCGACGTCCACGGAGTGGTGACCTTCTACCACGACTTCCGCCGGGAGCCGGCGGGCCGCCGCACGGTCCGCGTCTGCCGCGGCGAGGCGTGCCAGGCCCAGGGCGCCGCCGAGTTGGTGGCGTACGCGCGGGCGTCGGGCGTCGGCCTCGGCGAGACCAGCGCCGACGGCGCGGTCACCGTCGAGCAGGTCTTCTGCCTCGGCAACTGCGCGCTCGGCCCGGCGGTGGAGGCCGACGGACGCCTGCACGGCCGGGTGACCCCGGCGGCCCTCGGCGCGCTGCTGAACGGGACGGTGTGACGATGACTCCGGCACGCACCACCGTGTACGTCCCCCGCGACGCCGCCGCCCGCTCCGTCGGTGCCGACGAGGTCGCCGCGGCCCTCCAGCAGGCACTCACCGCCTGCGACCCCCCGGCCGACGCCACCGTCGTACGCAACGGATCGCGCGGCATGCTCTGGCTCGAACCCCTCGTCGAGGTCACCACCGAGCGCGGCCGCATCGGTTACGGCCCGGTCACCCCCGACGACGTCCCCGGGCTGCTCGCCGCGGGCCTCCTCGACGGGGCAGAGGGCCACCCGTTGTGCCTCGGCCCGGTGGACGAACTCCCGTGGCTGGCCCGGCAGAACCGGGTCACCTTCGCCCGCGTCGGCGTCATCGACCCGCTCTCCCCGGCCGACTACACGGCGCACGGCGGCCTGCGCGGCCTGCGGGCCGCCCTCGCGATGGACCCCGCGGACGTCGTCACCGAGGTCACCGAGTCCGGTCTGCGCGGGCGCGGCGGCGCCGGCTTCCCCGCCGGCATCAAGTGGAAGACCGTCCTGGACTGCACGGACGAGCTGAAGTTCGTCTGCTGCAACGCCGACGAGGGCGACAGCGGTACCTTCGCCGACCGGATGGTGATGGAGGGCGACCCCTTCCTGCTCATCGAGGGCATGACGATCGCCGCACACGCCGTCGGCGCGAGCGAGGGCTACCTCTACATCCGCTCCGAGTACCCGGACGCCATCGCCACGATGCGCGCCGCCATCGAGGCGGCGCGCGCCGAGGGCTGGCTCGGACGCGCCATCCTCGGCTCCTCACTCGACTTCGACCTGCATGTACGGGTCGGCGCCGGCGCGTACATCTGCGGCGAGGAGACCTCCATGCTGGAGAGCCTGGAGGGCAAGCGCGGCATGGTCCGCGCCAAGCCGCCGATCCCCGCGATCGAGGGCCTGTTCGGCAGGCCGACGGTCGTCAACAACGTCCTCACCCTCACCACCGTCCCCGTCGTCCTCGCCGACGGCGCCAAGGCGTACCAGGACCTCGGCGTCGGCCGCTCCCGCGGCACGCAGGTCTTCCAGCTCGGCGGCAACCTCGCCCGCGGCGGCATCGTGGAGACGGCGTTCGGCATCACGCTGCGGGAGCTGATCGAGGACTACGGCGGCGGCACGCGCAGCGGGCGCCCGGTGCGCACGGTGCAGGTGGGCGGTCCGCTGGGCGCGTACCTGCCTCAGGAGCAGTTCGACCTGCCCATGGACTACGAGGCGTTCGCCGAGGCCGGGGCGATGCTCGGGCACGGCGGGATCGTGGTCTTCGACGACTCCGTGGACATGGCGGCGCAGGCGCGCTTCGCGATGGAGTTCTGCGCGGAGGAGTCCTGCGGCAAGTGCACTCCCTGCCGGGTCGGCGCGGTCCGCGGCGTCGAGGTCATCGACAAGATCGTCGCGGGTGAGCACCGCGACGAGAACCTGGCCCTGCTCGAGGACCTCTGCGAGCTGATGACGGACGGCTCGCTGTGCGCCATGGGCGGCCTGACGCCGCTGCCCGTACGCAGTGCGCTCGCGCACTTCCCCGACGACTTCCTCGGCGGTCGCACGCTCATCGGCATCACCCCGGTCAGCACCAGGACGGAGGGCATGGCATGACGCTCCTGAAGGAACCCGATTTCGGCACCCCCGCACAGCCCGGACCTGCCACGGTGTCCGTGGAGATCGACGGTATGCCGGTCACCGTCCCCGAGGGCACCTCGGTGATGCGGGCCGCCGCGCAGGCCGGCGTCGACATACCGAAGCTGTGCGCGACCGACAGCCTGGACGCGTTCGGCTCCTGCCGGCTGTGCGTCGTGGAGATCGACGGACGGCGCGGCACCCCCGCCTCCTGTACGACCCCGTGCAGCGAGGGCATGTCCGTACGCACCCAGACCCCCAAGGTGGAGAAGCTGCGCCAGGGCGTCATGGAGCTATACATCTCCGACCACCCCCTGGACTGCCTGACCTGCCCCGCCAACGGGGACTGCGAACTCCAGGACATGGCCGGCGTGGTGGGTCTGCGCCAGGTCCGCTACGGCTACGAGGGCGCGAACCACCTCGACGCCGAGAAGGACACGTCGAACCCGTACTTCGACTTCGACCCGTCCAAGTGCATCGCCTGCTCGCGCTGTGTGCGGGCGTGCGGGGAGGTGCAGGGGACGTTCGCGCTGACCATCGAGGGGCGCGGCTTCGACTCCAAGGTCTCGCCGGGGGCGGGGGAGTCGTTCATGGACTCCGAGTGCGTCTCCTGCGGCGCGTGTGTGCAGGCGTGCCCGACCTCCACGCTGCAGGAGCGCTCGGTGGTCGAACTGGGCATGCCGACCCGGTCGGTGGTGACGACGTGCGCGTACTGCGGTGTCGGCTGCAGCTTCAAGGCCGAGCTGCGCGGCGACGAACTCGTCCGCATGGTCCCGCACAAGGACGGCGGCGCCAACGAGGGCCACTCCTGCGTCAAGGGCCGCTTCGCCTTCGGCTACGCCAGCCACCCGGACCGGCAGCTCAAGCCGATGGTGCGGGAGCGGATCACCGACCCGTGGCGCGAGGTCGACTGGGACGAGGCGATCGGCACGGTCGCCCGCCGGATGCGCGAGCTCCAGGGCGCGTACGGGCCGGGCGCGATCGGCGCCATCACCTCCTCGCGGTGTACGAACGAGGAGGTGTACGTCGTCCAGAAGATGGTCCGCGCCGCCTTCGGCAACAACAACGTCGACACCTGCGCCCGCGTCTGCCACTCGCCGACCGGCTACGGCCTGAAGCAGACGTTCGGCGAGTCGGCCGGCACCCAGGACTTCCGTTCCGTCGCCGAGGCCGACGTCATCGTGGTGATCGGCGCCAACCCGACCGACGGCCACCCCGTCTTCGCCTCCCGGATGAAGAAGCGGCTGCGTGAGGGCGCCCAGCTGATCGTGGTCGACCCGCGCCGTATCGACCTGGTGCGCTCGCCGCACATCGAGGCCGCGCACCATCTGCAGCTGCGGCCCTCGACGAACGTCGCCGTCGTCAACGCGATGGCGCACGTGGTGGTCACCGAGGGCCTGGTCGACAAGGACTTCGTCGACCGGCGCTGCGAGGGCTACGACGAGTGGGCCGAGTTCGTCGCCCGCCCCGAGAACAGCCCCGAGGCGACGGAGGAGATCACCGGCGTCCCGGCCGCCGACCTGCGCGCCGCCACCCGCCTGTACGCGACCGCCCGCAACGGCGCCATCTACTACGGCCTCGGCGTCACCGAGCACAGCCAGGGCTCGACGATGGTGATGGGCATGGCCAACCTGGCGATGGCCTGCGGCAACATCGGCCGCGACGGCGTCGGCATCAACCCGCTGCGCGGCCAGAACAACGTCCAGGGCTCCTGTGACATGGGCTCCTTCCCGCACGAGCTGCCGGGCTACCGCCACGTCTCGGACGACGCGGTGCGCACCGTCTTCGAGAAGCTGTGGGGCGGCACGCTCCTCGCCGAACCGGGCCTGCGCATCCCGAACATGTTCGACGCGGCGATCGACGGCACGTTCCGCGGGCTGTTCGTGCACGGCGAGGACATCGCGCAGTCCGACCCGAACCTGGGCCACGTTACGGCGGCGCTGGAGGCCATGGACCTGGTCGTCGTCCAGGACCTGTTCCTGAACGAGACGGCCAAGTTCGCCCATGTCTTCCTGCCGGGCGCGTCCTTCCTGGAGAAGGACGGCACGTTCACCAACGCCGAGCGGCGCATCAACCGGGTGCGGGCCGTGATGAAGCCGAAGACCGGCAAGCACGAGTGGCAGATCGTCACCGAGATCGCGACCGCGATGGGCCACCCCATGGCGTACGACCACCCCTCGCAGATCATGGACGAGATCGCCTCGGTCACCCCGACCTTCACCGGCGTCTCCTTCGAGCTCCTCGACAAGCTCGGCAGCGTGCAGTGGCCGTGCAACGAGGAGGCGCCCGAGGGCACCCCGGTCATGCACGTCGAGGAGTTCGTACGCGGCAAGGGGCGGTTCGTCGTCACCTCGTACGTGCCGACGCGCGAGCGGTCCACGCGCCGCTTCCCGCTGGTGCTCACCACGGGCCGCATCCTCAGCCAGTACAACGTCGGCGCGCAGACCCGCCGTACCGGCAACGTCGCCTGGCACCCCGAGGACCTGCTGGAGCTGCACCCGCACGACGCCGAGGAGCGCGGCATCGGCGACGGCGACCTCGTCACGCTCTCCAGCCGGGTCGGTACGACGACGCTGCACGCGCAGATCTCCGACCGGATGCCGCCGGGCGTCGTCTACACCACCTTCCACCACCCGGTGACCGGGGCGAACGTGGTGACCACCGAGAACTCCGACTGGGCGACCAACTGCCCGGAGTACAAGGTGACCGCCGTCCAGGTCGCGCACGCGCCGGCGCGCACGGTGGTGGGCTGACATGGCCGCCACCGTGCCGGCCGAGCGCCGGATGGCCGACGACATCGCCCGTAACCACTCCCATCTGCCCGCCGACGTCGCCGCGCAGGCGATCGCCGGGCACATCGGCAGGTTCTGGGACCCGCGGATGCGGCAGAAGCTGTACGCGGCGGTGGACGCCGATGCGGGCGCCCTGGATCCGCTCGTCGTGGCGGCCGTACGGCTGCTGCGCTGAGCATGCGCGGCCGCCGCGCCCCGGGTGCACCGGGCAGGGCAGCGCGGCGGCCCCACACCCGCACCATCCCCCCGGACACCCGCACCACCCGATCCTGTCCGCTCACCCTCACCGGAGCAGCCACCATGAAGATCGCAGTCCTCGGTGCCGGAGCCATCGGCGCGTACGTCGGAGCCGCCCTGCACCGCGGCGGCGCGGAGGTGCACCTCGTCGCCCGCAACGACCATCTGCGCGCCATCCAGGCGAACGGCGTCACGGTCCTCAGCGACCGCGGCGACTTCACCGCCCACCCGCACGCCACCGACGACCCGAAGGAGATCGGCCCGGTCGACTACGTCTTCCTCGGGCTCAAGGCGCACTCCTACCCGTCCTCCGGCTCCCTGATCGCCCCGCTCCTCGGCGAGCACACCGCGGTGGTCGCCGGGCAGAACGGCATCCCGTGGTGGTACTTCCACAAGCTGACGGGCCCGTACGAGGGCCGCCGCATCGAGGCCGTCGACCCCGGCGGCGCCACCAGCGAGGTCCTCGACCCGCACCGGGCGATCGGCTGTGTCGTCTACCCGGCCACCGTCATCGAGTCCCCGGGCGTCATCCGGCATCTGGAGGGCACCCGCTTCTCCATCGGCGAACCCGACGGCAGCCTCTCCGAGCGGTGCAAGATGCTGAGCGAGGCCATGATCGCGGGCGGTCTCAAATGCCCGGTCGAGCCGAACCTCCGCGACGACATCTGGATCAAGCTGATGGGCAACGCCGCCTTCAACCCCATCAGCGCGCTCACCCGCGCCACGATGGTCGACATCTGCCGGCACGCGCCGAGCCGGGCCCTGGTCGTCAGTCTCATGGAGGAGATCCTCGACATCGCGGCCCGCGTCGGCTCCACCCCCGACATCTCCATCGAGCGGCGGCTGCGCGGCGCCGAGGGGGTCGGCCACCACAAGACGTCCATGCTCCAGGACCTGGAGGCCGGCAAGCAGCTGGAGCTGGACCCCATCGTCACGGCCGTCGTGGAGATGGCCGACATCACCGGCGCCGACGCGCCCACCCTGCGGGCGGTGCACGCGGCCACCGATCTGCTGGCGCGCACCGTGTCGCCGTAGCCGACGTCTTGCCAGGCCGGGGCGCCGTGGGGAACGCTGCGGAAGATCACGCGGGCGGGGGTGGCCCCGGGGAACGAGGAGCCGTAGATGCTGTTCAGGCAGTTGGAGTACTTCGTGGCGGTGGCCCGCGAGCGGCACTTCGCCCGCGCCGCGGAGTCCTGCTACGTCTCCCAGCCGGCGCTGTCGGCGGCCATCGCCAAGCTGGAGCGCGAGCTGAACGTCACCCTCATCAACCGGGGCCACAACTACCAGGGGCTCACCCCCGAGGGCGAGCGCCTGGTGGTGTGGGCGAAGCGGATCCTCGCGGAGCAGGAGGCGTTCAAGGCGGAGGTGGCCGCCGTGCAGTCGGGCGTCACGGGCACGCTGCGCCTGGGCACCGACCCGACGGCGTCCACGACGCTCGCGCTGCCGGTGGCCGCGTTCTGCTCCGCGCACCCCCTGGCCAAGGTGCAGGTGCGCTCGCGGCTGTCCACCAAGGAACTGCACCGCCAGCTGCGCGACTTCGAACTCGACGTCGCCATCGCCCACTTCGCGCCCGACGACCAGGAGGGGCTGCAGGTCGTGCCGCTCTACCAGGAGCGGTACCTGTTGCTGGTGTCCGACGACCAGTTCAAGTCCACTGCGGGGAGCATCAGCTGGGCGGACGCGGCGCAGCTGCCGCTCGCGCTGCTCACCCCCGACATGCGGATCCGGCAGATCGTCGACAAGGTCTTCGCGGACCAGGGCCTGACGGTGACCCCGCAGGTCGAGACCGACTCCATCGCCTCGCTGTACGCGCATGTGGGTGGCGGGGAGTGGGCGAGCATCGTGCCGCACACCTGGCTGCGGGCGATGCCGGTGATCGGCCGGACGCGGGCGCTGCCGCTGGTCGACCCGGAGGCCGGCGCCCAGGTGTCGGTCGCCATCCACGCGGGCACGCCGGGGTCGGTGGCGGCGCGGGCGTTCGTCGGCGCGGCCACCGGGCTCAGTCTGGACGAGGTCTTCGAACAGCCGCTGCCGGCGGCGGCGGACATCCGGGGGCGATGACCAGCCGGCCGCAGTCACGCGTACCGGTCCCGGACCGCGAGCCGGTCCAGGCCGCCCTGCGCGGTCCTCGGCAGCGACGGCACCAGCACGATCCGCTCCGGGACCGCGGCGGCGGCCAGGCGTCCGCGGCAGTACCGCAGGATCTCCTCCGGCCCCGCGCACTCCTCCCCGCGTACGACCACGGCCGCCCCGACCCGCTGTCCGCCGACCTCGTCCGGCACGGCGAACACCGCCGCCTCGGCGACCGACGGGCACCCGGTGAGGACATCCTCCACGTACTCGGGTGAGATCTTGCGGCCCCCGCGCACGATGAGGTTCTCGATGCGCCCGGCGAGGAACAGATAGCCGTCCTCGTCGAGCGACCCCAGATCCCCGGTACGCAGCCAGCCGTCCGCGAACTCCCGCTTGCCGGCGCCCGGCCGGGGCAGGTGGCCGCGGGTCACCGCCGCGCCGCGCACCCACACCTCGCCGCGTACCCCGGGCGGGCACCGGCGCCCCGCCTCGTCCACGACGCGCAGCCGCACCCCCGTCGCCCGTCCCACCGAGCCGTGCTTCAGCGGCCCCCGTGCGGGCAGCGGTTCGCTGGCGATCTGGTGGGCGGACTCCGTCATGCCGTACGCCGACAGCAGCGGTGCGCCGAACGTCCGCTCCAGGGCGCGCTGGCTGGCCGCGTTGAGCGGCGCGTTGCAGCTGCGTACGAACCTCAGGGGCGGCGGCAGCGGCGCCGGGTACTGAGCGCCCGAGCAGTCGAGCAGCGTCTCGTGGATCGTCGGCACCGCCGTGAACCAGGTGGCGCGGGCCGCGCGCAGGTCGTCCCAGAACGCCGCCGCCGAGAACCGCCCGGCCGCCGGCAGCAGCACGCAGCCCCCGCTCGCCAGCGTGGCCAGCAGCGTCGCGAACAGGCCGTGCCCGTGGAAGAACGGCATCACGGCCACGGTGGCGTCGCGCGGGCCCAGCTCGTACGACGTGCAGATGCCCTGGACGGAGGCGGCGATGTTGGAGTGCGTGAGCGGCACCATGCGGGGGCGCCGGGTGGTGCCCGCGGTGAACAGGATCAGCGCGTCGTCGGGCGCGAGGCCCGGCGGGGGCTTCCGGTCGGGTCCGGCCGCCCCGGTCAGCCCGGCGTTCTCCCCGTCCACCCGCAGCACCCAGTCGGCGACCGGTACGCCCGGCCGCGGCACCTGGTCGGCGGCTGGCACCCCCGGCGCCGCGATCACCGCCCGCGCACCGACCTCCGCCACCCTGAGCCGCAGGTCCGACTCCCCGAGGTCCGGGTCCAGCGGCGCCGTCACCAGCCCGGCCCGCGCGGCGCCCAGCAACGCGACCACGAACTCGGCGGTGTTGCGCGCCACGAGCCCCACCACGTCCCCGGGCCGCAGCCCCGCCCCGGCGAGCCGGGCGGCGACGTAACCGGTGTGCGCGTGCAACGTCCGGTAGCTCAGCGCCGTCCGCTCGCCGCCGGCGACGAGGGCGCGGGCGTCGGGCCGTTCCCGTACCGGCGCGTCGAGGAGACCGGCGAGGCCGGTGACCGTCACCGGGCGGTACGTCTGCGCGCCGCGCACGGATGCCGAGGCCGACGTGGCCATGCCTTCCACCTCCCACGCCAAAGACCGGTTCCGATACAGCAGATCCGAGCGTGCGGCGAGCGGGCCCGCACGTCCAATACGCACTGCGGAACAACCGATAGCGGCCGCTTATCAAGCACATCGCGGCAGGTCAGAGCCGCTTCCAGGGCTCCCGCGAGCCTTCGATAGACGTTGTTTATCAGCTGGTCGCCGATGGGTCTTGGACGCCGCCGCACGGGCTGCCGAAGGTGGGAACAGAAGCCGCACCGGCCAGGCCCGCCCAAGGAGGAACTCGGACCATGACCGCCCCCTCGCCCGCTGAGAACGCCGCAGGGACCCCGGCAGCCGCCGACGCGACGACCGGGCTCACCGACGGGTACCACCTGGTCGTCGACGCACTGAAGATGAACGGCGTCGAAACCATCTACGGCGTCGTCGGCATCCCCATCACCGACCTCGCCCGCCTCGCCCAGGCCCAGGGCATCCGCTACGTGGGTTTCCGTCACGAGTCCAACGCCGGGCACGCCGCCGCCATCGCCGGCTACCTCACCAAGAAGCCCGGCATCGCGCTCACCGTCTCCGCGCCGGGCTTCCTCAACGGCCTGGTCGCCCTCGCCAACGCCACCACCAACTGCTTCCCGATGGTGCAGATCTCCGGCTCCAGCGAGCGCCACCTCGTCGACCTCAAGCAGGGCGACTACGAGGAGATGGACCAGCTCGCCGCCGCCCAGCCGTTCGTCAAGGCGGCCTACCGCGTCAGCCGTATCGAGGACATCGGCCGCGGCATCGCCCGCGCCCTGCGCACCGCGATCTCCGGCCGGCCCGGCGGCGTCTACCTCGACATCCCCGCCGCCGTCCTCGGCGCCATCATGGACGAGGCGGAGGGCGCGAAGACCCTCAGCCGCCTCGTCGACCCGGCGCCGCGCATGCTGCCCGCCGCCGACGCCGTGGACCGCGCGATCGACCTCCTCGCGAGCGCCGAACGGCCGCTGATCGTGCTCGGCAAGGGCGCCGCCTACGCGCAGGCCGACGACAAGGTCCGCGCCTTCGTCGAGTCCACCGGCATCCCGTACGTGCCGATGTCGATGGCCAAGGGCCTGCTGCCCGACGACCACCCGCAGTCCGCCGCCACCGCCCGCTCCCTGGCTCTCAAGAGCGCCGACGTGGTCATGCTGGTCGGCGCCCGCCTCAACTGGCTGCTGGGCCACGGCGAGCGGGGCTGGAACCCGGACGCGAAGTTCATCCAGGTCGACATCGAGCCCGCCGAGATGGACAGCAACCAGCCGATCGCCGCGCCGCTGGTCGGCGACATCGAGTCCGTCCTCGACGCGCTCGCCGAGCGGACCAAGCCGGGCCAGATCCAGGCGCCCGCCGCCTGGCGCGAGCAGCTCGGCGCCCGCTCCGCGCAGAACGTCGCGAAGATGGCGAAGAAGCTCGAGGCGGACCCGCACCCCATGCAGTTCATGGGCGCGCTGAAGGCCGTACGGGACGTCATCCGCGCCCGCCCCGAGACGTACCTCGTCAACGAGGGTGCCAACGCCCTGGACATCGCCCGCAACGTCATCGACATGCACGTACCGCGCCACCGCCTCGACAGCGGCACCTGGGGCGTGATGGGCATCGGCATGGGCTACGCGATCGCCGCGGCCGTCGAGGGGGGCGGCGCGCCGGTCGTGGCCGTCGAGGGCGACAGCGCCTTCGGGTTCAGCGGGATGGAGCTGGAGACGATCTGCCGCTACAAGCTCCCCGTCATCACCGTGATCATGAACAACGGCGGGGTCTACCGCGGCGACGACGCCAACCCGTACGACGACGAGCCCTCGCCCACGACCCTGATGGGCGCCGCCCGCCACGACCTGATGATCGAGGCGTTCGGCGGCAAGGGCTACCGCGCCACCACCCCCGCGGAGGTCACCGCGGCCCTCACCGAGGCCATCGCGGCCGGCGGCCCGGCGCTCATCGACTGCGTCATCGACCCGTCGGCCGGCACCGAGAGCGGCCACATCTCGCACCTCAACCCCAAGGGCATCACGGTCGGCAACATCACGCCGGCGAAGAACTGAGAGGAAGCAGTCAATCATGAGTGAAAAGCCGCTCGCCGGAATCAAGGTGATCGACTTCACCGGGGTCCAGGCCGGTCCGGCCTGTACGCAGATGCTCGCCTGGTTCGGCGCCGACGTCCTGAAGGTCGAGCGCACCGCCGGCGGCGACGTCACCCGCAACCAGCTGCGCGACGACCCCGACCTGGACGCGCTCTACTTCACCATGCTCAACAGCAACAAGCGCTCCCTCGCCATCAACACCAAGACCCCGGAGGGCAAGGAGGTCCTGGAGAAGCTGATCGAGGGCGCCGACGTCCTGGTCGAGAACTTCGCCCCGGGCGCCCTGGACCGGATGGGCTTCACCTGGGAGCGCATCCAGGAGCTCAACCCGCGCCTGATCTTCGGCTCCGTGAAGGGCTTCAACAGCGAGTCCTCCTGGAACGACCTCAAGGTCTACGAGAACGTCGCCCAGTGCGCCGGCGGCGCCGCCTCCACCACCGGCTTCTGGGACGGCCCGCCGACCATCTCCGGTGCCGCGATCGGCGACACCAACACCGGGATGCACCTGGCGATCGGCATCCTCACCGCGATCATCGACCGGAACAGGACCGGCAGGGGCCAGAAGGTCTCCGTCTCCATGCAGGACGCCGTCCTCAACCTCTGCCGCGTCAAGCTCCGCGACCAGCAGCGCCTGGAGAAGGTCGGCTACCTCGAGGAGTACCCGCAGTACCCGAACGGCGAGTTCACGGACGTCGTACCGCGCGGCGGCAACGCGGGCGGCGGCGGCCAGCCCGGCTGGGTGCTGAAGTGCAAGGGCTGGGAGGACGACCCGAACGCGTACATCTACTTCACCGTCCAGGAGCAGAACTGGAAGCGCACGGCCGAGGCCATCGGCCACCCGGAGTGGGCCGAGGACCCCGGGTACTCCACCGCCCGGGCCCGCCAGTCGCACATCTTCGAGATCTTCGCCGAGATCGAGAAGTGGCTCGCGGACAAGACGAAGTACGAGGCGGTGGACATCCTGCGCGAGTGGGAGGTCCCCTGCGCCCCGGTGATGAGCATGAAGGAGATCGCCTACGACGAGGACCTGCGGCGCAGCGGCACGGTCGTCGAGGTCGAGCAGAAGGGCCGCGGCACGTTCCTCACCGTCGGCAGCCCGGTGAAGTTCTCGTCCTTCAAGCCGGAGGTCACCGGCGCCCCGCTGCTCGGTGAGCACAGCTCCGAGGTGCTGGTCGAGCTGGGTTACGACGAGCAGACCATCGGCCGGCTGAAGGAGTCGGGCGTCATCGTCTGACGCGTGGGAACGGAGAAGCGGTCGCACTGTGTAGAGTGCGACCGCTTCTTCATGTGCTCACATGCGTTGTCTTCCAGGTGCTCACGTACGCGGTGAGGTCAGATGGTGGCCCCGGCCCGCCGCTGCATGCGCTCCCGCTCCCGCTCGCGCCGTGCTGTGACGTCACGGACGACCGCCCCGCAGTACGCGCTGCCGTCGGGCCCGGTGAGCAGGACGACGCTGAACTCGATGGAGATACGGCGCCCGTCGGCGGTCAGCGCGGGGACGCCGAGGACGTCGGACTCCCCGTAGCGGCTGGTGCCGCGGGCCATGGCCGCGTCGAATCCCTCCCAGTGCCGCGTGCGGTGCTTCTCCGGGATGATCACGTCCAGGCTCCGGCCGGCCGCCTCCTCGGCCGTGAAGCCGAAGATCCGCTCCGCGCCCTTGTTCCAGTAGCGGATGAGGCCCGCGCTGTCGATGATCATGATGCCGTCGGGCGCCTGGGCCGACATGCCCAGTATCACCTCGGGGTCCAGGTCCAGCTGCGTCATGTTCCCTCCGGACAACTTCCGTGCGTACGAGCGTCGTTCGTGCAGACTGTATACAGGATCCGTTCGGTGGGGAAGTGGTGCACCCGGTCAGACGGCCGAGGCTTCGATCTCCACGCCCACGACCCGCCGGGGCGCGGGGTGGAAGCACGCGGCGCGGGAGCTGTCGCCGGACGCCTCCAGGGCCGGACGCTGCTCCGCGCACCTGTCGTCCGCGAAGGGGCAACGCGGGGCGAACAGGCAGCCGTTCGTCCGGACCCGCTCGTCGAGCGGGGCGAGCGGGGCGAACCGGTCGGGGCCCGGCTCCTCCAGCCCCCGCATGACCGGGATGGCCGAGAGCAGGCACTGGGTGTACGGGTGCACCGGGGCCTGGATCACCTCGTCCACCGGGCCGTGCTCGACGACCTCGCCCCGGTAGATGACGTGCAGTTCGGCCCCGTCTCCCACATAGCGGGCGGTGGCGACGTCGTGCGTGATGAACACCAGCGAGATGCCCAGGCGCGTGCGCAGGTCGCGCAGCAGGCCGAGGATGCCCAGGCGCAGCGACACGTCGATCATCGAGACCGCCTCGTCGGCGATCAGGACCTCCGGGTCGACGGTCAGCGCGCGGGCGATCACGACGCGCTGGCGCTGACCGCCGGAGAGCTGGTGCGGGTACTTGGGCAGCACCCCTTCCGGCTCCAGGCCGACCAGGTCCAGCAGTTCGGCGGCCCGGGTCCGTACGGAGGCGGTCGAGGCGCCCGTCTCCCTGGCCCGCATCCGCAGCGGGGCCTCGAGGATCTGCTCGATGGTGCGGGTCGGGTTCAGGGCGGAGTACGGGTCCTGGTGGATCATCTGGATCCGCCGGAAGTACGGGGCCCGCCTGCCGGGTCTGAGCGCCGAGAGCGGGACGCCGTCCACGGTCAGCTCGCCGCCGTCGAAGGTCTCGATGCCGGTGAGGATCTTGCCGAGGGTGGTCTTGCCGCAGCCGGACTCGCCGATGAAGCAGATCGCGCCGCCCTCCGGCAGGGTGAAGTCCACGCCGCGCAGCGCGTGCACGGTGCGCGCGCCGGTGAACGCGCCGTGGGTCCGGTAGCTGCGGGTGATGCCGCGTGCCTCGATCACGGCGTGGCTCCCTTCGGGGCGGTGGGGGTGGCGGATCCGACCGTCGCCGCGTCCGCGTGGCACGCGTGCCGGTGGCCCGGAGCGGACTCGGTGAGGACCGGGACCAGTTCGGCGCACACGTCCATCGCGAACGCGCACCGCTCGCGGAACACGCAGCCCGTCCGCGGGATCGTGGTGAGGTCCGGCGGGCGGCCGGGCAGCGCGCGGGCGGCGGCGGTGTCCCCGGTGACGCGTGCGGTGGCGCCGATCAGGGCCCGGGTGTAGGGGTGGGCGGGACGGCGCAGCAGGTCCAGGGTCGGGCCGTGTTCGACGATCCGGCCGCCGTACATCACCGCGAGGTTGTCGGCGATCTCCGACACCACGCCCATGTCGTGGGTGACGATGAGCGTGCTCAGGTTGTGCTCGTCGTGCACCTGGCGAATGATCCTCAGCACCGCGGACTGGGAGAGCATGTCCAGCGCCGTGGTCGGCTCGTCGAGGATCAGCACCCGGGCGTTCAGGACGAGCGCGAAGACGATGCCCATGCGCTGGCGCATGCCGCCCGACAGCTCGTGCTGGTACGAGTCGAGCACGCGCTGTCCGTCCAGGCCCATGAGCTCCGCGAGTTCGCGGGCGCGGCGCAGCAGCGCGGGGAGGTCCTTGACGCGGTGCGAGCGGCCCAGGTCGAGGATCTGCCTGCCGAGGGTCGTCAGCGGGTTCATGGAGTTCTGCGACGCCTGGAAGACGTAGCCGAGTTCGGCTCCGCGGACGGCGCGCAGCTCCCTGCCCCGCAGCGCGGTCATGTCGCCGACGCCGTCCACGTGCACGGCGCCGCCGGTGATGCGCCCCGGCTCGGGGATGGCGTTCATCAGCGCCAGCGCCAGCGTGGACTTCCCGGAGCCCGACTCGCCCACCAGCCCGGTGATCTCACCGCGGCGCAGGTCGAGCGAGGCGCCGGCGACGGCGCGGTGGTCGGTGCCGGCGACCCGGTAGTGGACCTCCAGGTCCCTCACGCGCACCTCGGCCGGCCGGGTGGCCGAGGCGGGCGTCCGGACGGACGTGCCGGTGGACGGTGTGGCGGTCATCAGCGCTCCCTCAGCCGCGGGTTGAACAGCTCGTCGATCGCGTCGAGGAAGAGGACGACGCCCATGATGAGGAGCAGGATGCAGGTCAGCGGCGCCAGCAGGTAGAACAGCGCCTCGGGGCTCTGCAGCGCGCCGCCGGAGAACACCGCCTGGTTGATCATCACGCCCCAGTTGGTGGTGCTGAACGGCACGATGCCCAGGAAGAACAGGCCCACCTGGGCCTCGACGAAGCCGATGACCGCCAGCAGCAGGTGCATCGCCACGTACGGCGCGATGTTCGGCAGGAGTTCGCGCAGCAGGATGTGGCGGCTGGGCAGGCCGAGTCCCCGCGCGGCCTCCAGGAAGCCGCGTTCGCGCAGGCTCAGCACCTGGGAGCGGACGGCTCTGGCGATGCCGCCCCAGCCGACGATGCCGAGCACCAGGCCCATCTCCAGCGGGCTGCTGAAGGCCCAGATGGTGCTCAGCACGACCAGCACCGGCAGTCCGGGGATGGTGAGGACGAAGTCCGTGGCACGCATCAGCAGGCTGTCGGGCAGCCCGCGGTGGAAGCCCGCGAGCAGGCCCACGGCGGTGCCCAGGCCCACGGCGAACAGGCCGGCCAGCGCACACGTCAGCAGCACGTAGCGGGAACCCACGACGGTGGCCTGCAGTACGTCGGCGCCCGCGAAGTCGGTGCCCAGCCAGTGCGCGGAACTCGGCGCCTGGTAGACGGCGTCCGGGTCGATCGTCAGCTGGTCCGGATAGCACATCGGGCCGAACGTGCCCAGCAGCACGAAGAACACCAGGATGGACAGGCCCGCGATCCGGCCGGGCTTGCGGGTCAGCACCCGCCGCACGGCCCGTACCCGGGCGCGCCTGGACGCCGCCGCGGCGCCCGTCTCGGTGAGGGTGGCGGTGGTCATCTCTCAGCGCCTCACTCGGGGGTCGATCACGGAGTACAGCAGGTCCGCGAGGATGTTGGCGATCACCACGGCGATGGTGATCAGCAGGAACGCGCCGGTCATCAGCGGGTAGTCGCGGGAGCCGATGCTCTCCAGCAGCAACCGGCCCAGGCCCGGGTAGTTGAACGCGTTCTCGATGAGGATCGCGCCGCCGAACAGATAGCCGCACGCGATGGCGAGCGTCGTGAACAGCGGCAGGATCGCGTTGCGGCCGATGTAGCGCAGCCGGGTGCGGGGGGCGATGCCGCGCAGCTCGGAGGCGAGGATGAAGTCGTCGCCGAGGACCGACGCCACGCTGGAGCGCATCGACAGCAGCCAGCCGCCGTAGGAGATCAGCACGTACGTGGCCACCGGCAGGATCGCGTGGTACGCCAGCGAGCCGATGAACGGGGTGTTCCAGCCGGGCTCGACGTCCAGCGAGTAGGTGTCGCCGAAGGGCAGCCAGCCCAGATTGGTGTAGAAGACCGTGGTGAGCAGGATCGCCAGCACGAACGAGGGGATCCCGGCGATCACGGACGCGGAGAGGCTGAGCGCCCCGCCCCAGCGCGAGGAGCGCTGCACGGCGGCGACCACGCCGGCGGAGACACCGATCAGGAAGCTGATCAGCAGGCCGGTGAGGATCGGGATCAGGGTCCAGGGCAGCGCGTTGCCGATCACCGAGGAGACGGTCACCCCGCTGTAGGAGATCGACACCCCGAGGTCGCCGTGCACCAGGTCGCCCAGATAGTCGGCGTACTGGCGGACCACCGGGTCCTTCGAGGTGAAGCCGTAGATGAGGGCGACCTTGGCCTTGGCCTCCTGCGGGCTGAGGCCCTGGGCTATGTAGCCCTCGTAGGCCACGCCGCCCGGATCGCCGGGCAGGGCGTGGACGAGGAAGAACGTGAACGTGGCCACGGCCCAGACCATCAGCGCCCCGCGGACCAGCTTGAGAAGTACGGTGCGGGCGATCGCCTGCACGTCCCTCACCTCCTTTCCAGTGGTGGGGGCACGGGACGGGGCGGCAGCCGGGGGATGGCCGCCCCGTCCCGTGACCCGGATTCGGGGGTCAGTCCTTGGCGTTGACGAAGCCCAGGGCCATCCACACGCCGGGCGGCTGGGCGAGCAGGTCGTCCTGCCCGGTCTTCGGGAAGTCGGTGAAGGTCTTGTCGAGGTTGAACTTCACGTTGGTGTAGTCCCAGACCGGGATGACCGGCACCTCCTGGTCGGTGACCTTGGCCAGCTGGAGGATGACGCCCTTCGCGGCCTCGTTGTCCAGGCCGGCGAGGCTCGCGGTCAGCTCACCGGGGTTGACGGACTGCCCGTCGACAGTGGAGGTCACCGCGCCGTGCATCCAGTTGCCGGAGCCCTTCTTGTCGGTGTGGGTGACCTTGTCGCCGCTGGCGACGAAGCCGTTGCTCTCGCCGTACAGGCGCTGGAACTCCTGCCGCGCGCTGGCGCCGACGGCGGTCAGCCACCAGCCCACGTCGAACTTCTCCGCGGCCATGTCGGTCTGGTACTTGCCGAAGTCGGCCGACAGCTGCGCCTTGGTCTCGATGCCGAACGAGGTGAGCTGGTTGGCTATCACCGTGGAGGCCGCGACCCAGTCGCTGAATCCGTTGACGGTCTGCAGTGTGATCTTCCACTGCTTGCCGTTCGGCAGGTACCACTTGCCGTCCTTCTGCGTCAGGCCCGCGCCCTTCAGCAGCTCGGCGGCCTTCGCCTCGTCGTGGGCGTAGGGCTCCAGCGAGGAGATCTGGTCGGGCGCGAGCCAGGTCGCGGTCGCCTTGGCGACCATGCCCGTGGGAGCGGCGGCGACCTTGCCGCCGACCGGCTGGCCGACCTTGGTGACGGCGTCGCGGTCCAGCAGGTACGCCAGCGCCTGGCGCACCTCCTTCTTGTCGTACGGTGCGCGGCTCTGGTTGAACGCCAGCGACGCCTGGACGTAGGAGACGCCCTCGATGCGCTGGTAGCCCTTCTTCTCGATCTGCTTGAGCACGTTGGTGGGGATGGCGGTGAAGGGCGCGGCGTCCAGGTCGCCGTTCTTCATGTACCCCCAGATCTGCTCGTTGCCGGAGTAGTGGCGGATGACCACCTTCGCCGGGTCGATCTTGTCGGCGGCGTAGAAGTGCTTGTTCTTGACCAGGACGACCGAACCGGGGCTCATCCGGTCGACCACGAACGGTCCCGCGGAGACGTCCTTCTTGGGGTTGAAGGCGGCGATGGCCTTGCCGGTCTCGGTGAGCTTGTCGACGGCTGCCTGGGCGTCCGCCGCGGCGGACGGGTCGAGGTTCTGGCTCGCGTGGATGGTGTCCCAGACGTCCGCGGGCACCAGGTGGCCGTAGACCTCGGCCGACACGATGGACTGGCCCAGCACCTGCTTGACGAAGGTCAGGTTGTGCGTGCCGGAGACCTGCTTGACCTCGATGGTGCTCTTGCCGGTCTCCTCCACGGAGGCCACGTTGAGGCCCTCGCTCAGGCCGCCGGCGCCGACCGCGGCGCTGCCCTGGGTCAGCGCGATGGCCATCGACATGCGGATGTCGTCGACGGTGACGGGCTTGCCGTTCGACCACTTGGCGCCGGGCTGCATGTGCAGGACCAGGGAGTCGCCCTTCTCCTCCCAGCTCGCGGCCAGCCCCGGGAAGGCGTCGTTGGTGTTGAGCGGGTTCTTCTTCTCCCAGCCCAGCCGGAAGTTGTTGTAACCCAGGAAGCTGTTGCCGTTGGCGTTGAACGGGTTCATCGGAGCGCCGGGCGTAATCGGGTTGTTGGCGTCGACGGTGGTGAAGACGCCCGCCTGGTGGCTGGCGCTGCCGGGACCGTTGTCCGGTCCGCAGGCGGTGAGACCGGCCAGCGCCGCGAGGGCTGCTGAGGCGGCGACGAGATGGTTGAACCGAACCATGCGCGTGGGCTCCGATCGGCACACAGGAAATGGGGGAGGCGGATGAAGCGGAGGTGAACGCTCTGAGCGAGTGAGCCAGACCGTAGGAGTGACTGGCTGTAGATGTCAATGAGTTGCGTTGCTGAAAGCAATCTCGTAACTTACCGCCGCACGCCTCAAGTGAGCTCCGCTGTCCCGCAGTCGCCTCACCCGCCCCTCCGCCGAGAGGAAACCCGCGATGCACCCGCCGCTCCCGGTCCGTGTCGACGTGCCCACCGAACGCCGCAACCCCCGCACCCTCGACATCGACGACCTGCCCACACTCGAGGTGCTGCGCCTGCTCAACGCCGAGGACCGCATCCCCGCGCGGGCGGTGGCCGAGGTCCTGCCCCGACTCGCCCGGGTCGTCGACGAATCGGCGCGCCGGCTGCGGGCGGGAGGCCGGGTGCACTACTTCGGCGCCGGCACCTCAGGGCGCATCGCCGTGATGGACGCCGCCGAGCTGATCCCCACCTTCGGCCTGCCGCCGGGCGTGGTCGTGGCCCACCACGCGGGCGGTCCGGGCGCCCTGATCGAGCCGGTCGAGGGCGTCGAGGACAGCGCGGCGGCCGGCGCGGCCGACGCCGCGGACGTCGGCGGCGGGGACGTGGCGGTCGGGCTGGCCGCGAGCGGCCGCACGCCCTACGTCGCCGGGGCGCTGCGCGCCGCCCGGTCGCGCGGCGCCTTCACCGCCCTGGTCAGCGCGAACCCCGACGCGCCGCTGGCCGGCGAGGTGGACGTGCACCTGGGCCTGGACACCCAGCCCGAGGCCATCGCGGGCTCCACCCGGCTGAAGGCCGCGACCGCGCAGAAGCTGGTCCTCAACAGCCTGTCCACCGCCGTGATGGTGGCGCTCGGGCGTACCTACTCGAACCTGATGGTCGACGTCACCGCGACCAACGCCAAGCTGCGCGGCAGGCTGCTGACCATCCTGGTGGAGGCCACCGGCCTGGACGAGGGGACCTGCGCCGCCGCGCTCGCCGCCGCGGACGGGGAGCTGAAGCCGGCACTGGTCGGCCTGCTCGCGGACGTCACACCGGAGCAGGCGCGCGGTGCGCTGGCCGCGAACGGCGGACGGGTGCGGGCCGCGGTGCGCGCGGCACGCTGACCCGGGCTGTCCGGGCGCCCGGCGGGTGGTTGACGCGGGCTACTTGGGGGCGCGCCGCCGCTGCACCGCCGCGTAGGTGCGCTCCAGGGCACGCGTCGTACGGCCGTGGTTGCGCTGTGCCACGCCGACGAACAGGCAGTCCACCACCGTGAGCGCCGCGATGCGGCTGGAGATCGCACCGGTGCGGAACGCCGTCTCCCGCGCCGCCGTGGTGAGGACCATGTCGGCGGTCTCGGCGATCGGCGAGAGCGGGAAGTTGGTGATGGCCAGGGTCGAGGCGCCGTTCTCGGACGCCTCGGCCAGCGCCGCCACCGTGTCGGTGGTGGTGCCCGTGTGCGACACGCCGATGGCCAGATCGCCGCGGCCGAGCAGCGCCGCCGAGGTGAGCGCGCCGTCCGCGTCCGACCACACCGTCGCCCGGTAGCCGATCCGGTGCAGCTTCTGCTGCAGGTCGAGGGCGATCAGGGCGCTCGCCCCGACCCCGTACAGGTCGATGCAACCGGCCCGCAGCACCTCGTCGATGGCCCGCTCCAGCACCGTGAGGTCGAGCTGGGCGACGGTCTCCTGCACGGCCCGGGCGTCCGCGAAGCCGAGCTTGCCCACCATGTCGGCCAGCGAGTCCTCCGGGCCGATCTCGCTGCCCGCGCTGGACCAGGCCGGGCCGCCCAGGTCCTCGCTCCCGCCCGCGGCGGCCAGCTTGATCCGCAGCTCCGGGTAGCCCTTCAGGCCCACCGCGCGGCAGAAGCGGATCACGGTGGTCTCGGAGGTGTCGCACTGCGAGGCGAGCTCGCTGATCGTCAGGCCCGCGACACCCACCGGATCGGCGACCGTGGCCTCGGCCACCCGTCGCTCCGACGGCGGCAGCGAGGGAAGCAGGGCACGGATCTGCACCAGGACGCTCGGCGGCATCGTCGAACGCTCCTGGTCAGGGCCGGGCTTGTGCTCCGGTGCGGGCTGCTGGGGGGTGTCGTCGCCCCCTCTGCGGCGACGGCTGGACGCGTTGGCCATGTGGGAATTCTACGAGTTCGTCGGGATCCCCGTCGCCGAGTTGCGCAAATCAGGGCACTGCGGGCCGTGACGGCGCCCTGTTCGCCGCCCGCTGGGCGACCGCCGCGTGCAGCGTACGGCGCAGAGCCTTCGCGCGTGCGCCGCGCCCGTAGTGCACGGCGTTGGTGAGCAGGACGACCCAGATCCCGCTGACCGGGTCGAGGGCGAGACTGGTGCCGGTGAAGCCGGTGTGCCCGGCGCCGGTCGCCGGCCAGTGCGGCGACATGTGGTCCCAGACGTCGCCGGGCAGCGCCCAGCCCAGGCCGCGGACCCCGTCCAGGCCCGCGGTCTGCGAGGCGAGGGCCTCGGCCCGGATCCCCGCGGAGAGCGGGGACTCCTCGGACAGCCAGCACACCCGCAGATAGCGGGCCAGGTCCCCGGCGGTGCCGAAGAGCCCCGCGTGGCCGGCGACACCGCCCAGGCTCTCGGCGTTCTCGTCGTGCACGGCGCCGCGGAGGGGTTCCCCGCCCGGCCGCGCCTCGGTCGCGGCCGTGCGCTCACGCCAGTGCGCGGGCGGCAGGTAGGCGGTCGCGGCCAGGCCCAGCGGGTCCAGCACCAGCTCCGCGACGGCCGTGTCCAGGGGCTGTGCGCAGACCTCGGCGACGAGCTCGCCGAGCAGGATGAATCCGAGGTCCGAATAGCGCACCACCGTGCCGGGACGGTGTTCCAGCGGCTCCGCGTACACCGCGTCCAGGCGCCGGCCGGGGCCGCCCGGCAGCTGCCAGAGGTCGCGGTGCGGCGGCAGCCCCGCGCAGTGCGCCAGCAGCTGCCGTACGGTCACGCCGTCCTTGTCGCCGCCGCGGAACGCCGGCAGGTGGCGCCGTACCGGGTCGTCCAGACCGAGCGCCCCCTCGTCGGCCAGCCGCAGCACGGCGGGCGTGGTGGCGGTGACCTTGGTGAGGGAGGCGAGGTCGAAGACCGTGTCCTCGGTGACCGGGCCGCCGTCGGGGCCCTCGGACAGGACGCCGAAGGCGGCGGTGGTGACCGGGCCGTCCGGGCCCTGCCCGGTGGCCAGGACGGCGCCGGGGACGGTGCCGTCCTCGACGGCGCTGCGGACGATGTCGACGGGATCGGGGGTCAAGGCACTGCCTTCCGGGATCGGGGACTGCACGGTACTGCCGGGACGATCCTTCCGCTGGTAATTTTCCAACGCAACACCGGGACGCGTTGTGACTCGATTACGAACACGGCTTCCCGGTCCGACAAGACCGACCCAGAGGTGAGTTGGCATGGCACCGCCCCCCGCTTCTCTCCCGACCCTGCGCACCGCGGCCGAGGACGACCTCCCCGCGCTGACTGCCCTCGCCGCCGCCGCGCTGGTCCACGACGCGGACGCGCCGGACGTCCTGCGTCTGCTGTGGGACCAGGACGGCGGGCACCCGGGCCTGCGCCTCGTCGCGGACTCCGGCGGCGACCTGCTCGGAACCGCCCTCGGCCACCTCCGCCCGGCCACCGGCGAGCGGCCCGCCACCGGCTTCCTCGACCTCGTCGCCGTACACCCCGACGCGCAGAGCCGCGGCATCGGACGCGCCCTGTTGACGCGTCTGGAGCAGGAGTTGACCGCCGCCGGCGCCACCCGCCTGCTGGTGCGCGGCCGCCCCCCGGCCTATGCGTGGCCCGGCGTCGACATCCGCTACACCCGGGCCGTGTGCCTGCTGGCGTCCAGCGGCTACACCCGGCTGCCCGAGGGACTGAACATGCACGTCGACCTGGCGACCGCGCCGCTCGACACCGAAGCCGACGTCGAGCGGCTCGCGGCAGCCGGAGTCACCGTGCGGCGGATGGCGGCCGACGACGCCGGGCTGGGGCTGCTCGACTGGATCGCCCGGTTCGGCGGCTCCTGGGCGGGAGAGGCCGAGCGCGCCCTCGCCCACCGGACGCCGCGCGGCCATGTCGCGGTGCGTGAAGGCGACGGCGGCGCCCCGGAGTACGTCGGCTTCGCCTGTCACGGGGTCAACCGCCGCAGCTGGTTCGGCCCCATGGGCACGGAGGCGGCGGAGCGTGGCCTCGGCATCGGCACCGTCCTGCTCCGCCGGTGTCTCGCCGACCAGCGCGCGGCGGGGCTGGCGGAGGCGGAGATCGGCTGGACCGACCCGATCCACTTCTACGCACGCGGCGTGGACGCGACGCTGGGCCGGGTGTTCTGGCCGTACGAGAAGCAGCTCTGAGCAGGCCGTACGACGGCGGCGGGGCGCACGCCGGCTCCGAGCGGTCCCGCCCGGCAGCAGCGGGGCCCGCACCGGACCATCCCGGCACGGGCCCCGCCCTGACCGTCCTCGTACCTCAGCCCGCCAGGTGGTAGTACCCGAGCAGGTCGGAGTGCGAGGCCACGGTGTCCTGCCGGACGTACACGCCGGTGTACGGGGCGTTCACCATCATCCCGCCGCCGATGTAGACGCCCACATGGTGCACGGTCGCCGGCGAACTGCCGAAGTACACCAGGTCCCCGGGAACGGCGGCGGCCGCCGTGACCTGCGTCAGCCGGGGGTTGACCACCTGGTCGCGGGTGGTCTGCCCGATGTCGCCCGCGCCCGCGCGCCAGTAGAGCCAGCGGGTGAGCCCCGAACAGTCCAGGCCGACCTCGTGGTCCGCCGGACACGGCGTGATCGCGCCGCCGTAGCCGTCGCAGATGCCGATCGACGGGCCGAAGGAGAAGGCCCCGTCCTGGTGGCCGCCGCCCCACACGTACTGGATGTCCTGGCCGACGGCCTGCTGGGCGTAGTCCACGATCGCCGCGTACCGGCCGGAGCCGAGGTCGGCGGGCTGCTGCGGCGCCGGATCCCCGTACAGCGCGGCCTTCGTCGGAGGATCGGCCACGCCCGTGGCCGGCAGGCCGTGGGCGGACTGGAACGCGCTCACCGCGCCGGTGGTGGCGGAGCCCAGCGTGTGGTCCACGGTGAGCGAGGCGCCGGCCGCGTTGAGCCTGGTCTGCAGCTCGGTGACGCAGCCGTCGCTCTCGTTCGCCTCCAGCGCGGCCGGGCAGCGCAGGGACCGCAGGTCGATCCGGACCGTCGGGTCCTCGTAGTACAGGGCCGCCTTGGTGGCGGGGCCGACCAGACCGTCGGCCCCGAGGCCGTGCGCCGTCTGGTAGGCCTTGACGGCGGCCAGGGTCGCCGGACCGAAGTCGCCGTCGACGGTCAGTGCGGCGCCGTCGCGGGTCAGCAGCGTCTGCAGTTCCGTGACGCAGCCGCCGATCTGGCCCTGCTGGACGGTGCCGGGGCAGTCGGACGACACGAGCTGGATCCGGGCCGGGGCCGTGGTCGCCGAGGCCGGGGCAGACGCGGTGAGCGCCAGCACACCGGCCGCGAGGGCGGCGGCCAGACCGCGGCCGGTCCGCCGCGGCGTCAGTTGTCTGACCATGGTTCTCCTCTCCTGGGCGTGCGTGCGGACGCGGGTCACTTGCCGGCCTGCAGCGCGGCCCAGGTGAGGGGGCCGACGACGCCGTCGGATCCGAGGCCCTGCGCGGACTGGTAGGCCTTGACCGCGGTCAGGGTCGCCGGACCGAAGTCGCCGTCGATGGTGAGGGTCTGGCCGCGCGCCGCGATCAGCGCCCGCTGCAGCCGCTTGACGTCCTCACCGCTCGAGCCCTGCTGGAGCGTCGGCGTGGTCCCCGCGGCCAGCAGCGCCGTCCAGGTGTGCGCGTCGACCGCGCCGGTCACGGGCAGGGCCTTGGCGCTCTGGAACGACTGGACCGCGGCGGCCGTCGCCGCGCCGTACGATCCGTCGACCGCGCCGGTGTAGTGGCCCTGGCGCAGCAGCAGGCACTGGGCGGCGCTCACCAGCGAGCCCGAGGAGCCGGACGAGATCGCGGTGTAGAGCGCGAAGTCCAGCGTGGCGCCGCACACCCCGGGGGTGGTGTACGGGCCCGGGTCCACGTCGAGGTAGTCCCGGTCGATGTTGATCGTCACCCCGCCCCAGGTCTCGTCCGTGTCGCCGCTGAGCTGGTGGACGCGCTGGTGGTCGGCCCAGTACGCGTCCGGGACGTACGGCTTGGCGTCGGTGTCGTTCGCGCCGTTCCAGCGGGCGAACCAGATGTGGTCCGGGTTGGTGTAGACGCCCCGGGTGTACTCGGCGGCCAGGTCGGCCATGCCGGAGGCGGCGGAGGAGTAGACGCCCGAGAGGTAGCCGTTCGCGTGCAGTTCGTCGGTCCAGGCGGAGAGGAACGTCATCACCGCGTCGCTGCACGCCGCGTTGGTCTGGTCGTAGCCCTCCATGTCGTTGTAGAGGACGCTGCCCGCCGGCAGCCCCAGCCCGCCCGCCGCCGCGACGGCCTCCTGGGCCTCGGTGCGGCCCTGGCTCGCGGCGGTGCTCAGGGTGTACGACACCCGGTGGCCGAACCCGGTGCACGGCGCCTGCAGTCCGACGTGGATCGGCAGGATGTGCCAGCCGTTCGCGACCTGCGTGCCCACCCAGGAGGAGGTGAGGTTCGGCTGGGCGCAGGCGGCGGAGATGCCGCTGATGTAGACGCCGATCGCGCGGAAGGGCGAGGCCGCCCACGCGGACATCTGGGAGGTGGAGGGCGCGGCGCACGGGTCGAAGCCCAGACCGGTGTACGTGCCGGGCTGCACGCTCACCGACTCCGTCACCGCCGCGGTGCCCGAGCCGTCGCCGGAAGCGGCCTCCAACCGGACGGACTTGGCGTCCGCGCCGAGCCGTGCGCTGTCCAGCACGGACTGGACGGTGGCGGCGTCCGAGCCGGCGGTCGCGGTGACGAGCACCCCGGCCGCGGGCACGGCCTGGCGGACGAGTCCGGCCCGCTCGCCGCGCGGCGCGGTGGCCGGGGCGGTCGCGGAGCCGGCGGGGGCGATCCGGGTGGACGCGTCGACCGCCGCCCTGCCCCGGGCGTCCAACGGCTCGACGAGCAGCGCCTCGGTGCGGCCGACGAGCCCGGCGGGGCAGGTGGCCTGGCCGGCGTCGGTGGGGTGGCCGAGGTAGACGGTGTGGCGGTCGAAGCGCACGCACGTGTCGGGGTGTTCGGCCAGGTCGACGACCGGCCAGCCGGCCGGGACGCGGAGCTGGTAGCCGTGGAAGGAGACGTCCCGGCTGAGGGCCGGACCGCCGGGTGCCGCGTCGGCACCTGCCGCCTGTGCGGACGCCGCCTGTGCGGGCGCGGAGAGGGCCGTGAGTACGGCGGCGGTGAGCGCGGCCAGCGTGGTCGGCACGCCGGTCGCGCGGCGTCTGCGGGCATGCGAGATCATGGACAGGTTCATGACACTCCTGATGCAACCTGCGAAGGATGGTCGGATCGCTGCGCCTTGTGTGAAGCCCCCTGGCAGCGCCAACGAAGCTAATGGGTAAGTTAGTTGCAGCGCACTACCCTGTGACGAAAAATTTTGACGATCCGCCTGTCGAAGCGGTCGGTGCCGGATGGCGGCGCACAGGCTGGGCTGTTTGTGGTCAGACCATAGTTAGGATGCCGGGGAGTGCGGTTCCTTCCGTCCGCGCCGCGCCTTTGACCGGGGGGACCTTCCCATGACGACCGACTGGCAGCCCGTGCGGCAGGCGCGGACCCATGAGCTGGTGCTCGAAGCCATCGAGGAGCAGGTGCTCAGCGGGCGGCTCAAGGCCGGTGACCGGCTGCCGCCCGAGCGGGAGCTCGCGCCGACGCTCGGGGTGAGCCGGCCCGCGCTGCGTGAGGCGCTGCGGGTGATGGAGGGCATCGGGGTGCTGGTCTCGCAGGTCGGGCGGGGGCCGGACGCGGGGGCCCGGATCGTGCGCAACCCCGACGACGCCCTCGGGCGGGTGCTGCGGCTGCACCTGGCCCTCGGCAGCTACAGCGTCGACGACGTGCTCGAGGCCCGGATCGTCCTCGAGCGCTCCAGCGTCGAGGCCGCGGCCCGGCAGGCGTCCGAGGAGGACCTGGCCGAGGCCGACGCGATGCTGGCGCGGATGGAGGAGGCCGCCTCCGACGTGGCCGGGTTCAACGACCTGGACACGGCCTTCCACGTGCTCATCGCCCGCAGCTCCGGGAACCATCTGGTCTCGACGCTGACCTCCGCCGTCCGGGAGTCCGTGCGCACCCTGATCCTCCAGGCGGAGGAGGCCGCCGGGGACTGGGAGCGCACCGCCGCCGCCCTGAACGCCGAGCACGCCGAGCTGCTGCGGCTGATCCGCGCGGGCGACGGCGCCGCCGCGGCGGCCCTGGTGGAGCGCCACATCCGCGGCTTCCACGGCACCCTCGCACGCCCGGCGGGGACCGCGGACGCGTCCTCGGCGGAGACCGCGGACCCCCAGGGCTGACCCGCCCCCCGCGAGGGGCGGGCCGGTTTCGTACGACCCGTCAGAAGCGCAGCGGAATCGCCACGTTCTGGGTGCCGTCGGCCGGCGGGCCGACGCTCATCGCCGCGTGCAGCATGTCCGGGACGCCGTCCTCGCCGAGCAGGAGCTGCGGGCGTTCGAGCCGCTCCAGCGTCCAGGTCTCGTCCGTCGACAGACGCAGGGTGCGCAGCGACACCACCGGGTTCGCGGCGGGCCGCCACTTGAGCCCGTCCGTCGACTCGACCAGGCCCAGCGCGCCGAACTGCGGCGTGAGCGCCTTGGTCCGGTCGGCACCCGCGTAGTAGTCCTTGACGATCGCGAAGAACCGGGCGCGCTCCCCGTCGTACCAGACGTAGGGGTCCTCCGCCTGCAGCTCCTTCTCCAGCGCGACGCCCTGGTAGACGAAGGGACCCTCCGGGGACTCCGCGATCGCCACCACGTTGACGTACGCCTTCGCGGCGTTCCACGTCTTGTACGTCATCAGGAACCTGCCGTCCGGCATGGTGGTGACCGACGGGTTCACCACCATCTGGAAGGTGTTGACGTAGTCAGGCGCCACGATGGGGTGCTCGCTGCGGCGGCCGCGGCCCTCGACGAGGTCCGCGAGGCTGTCCGCGACGACCACGCCGATGCGCTGGCCCGCGTGGTAGCGCAGCCAGGTCGTCGGCTGCTGGGACAGCCACGGCTCGGGCGTGTTCAGCGGGTTGTTGGCGATGTAGTAGAGGTAGTAGCGGTCGCCGAAGCGGCGCACGTGCGGGTTGTGCGCGCAGAAGCGGTCCCATCGCGACTCGTCGCCGGTCCCCGTGAGCAGCGTGCGCACATGCCGGTACGGGCCGCGCCGGCTCGGCGACCAGGCGACGGCCACCTCGGAGTACTTCAGCCAGCCGCTGAAGCCGAAGAACAGGGAGCCCTCGGTGGCCGGGTCGCGCCCGACGGAGCCGTGCGGCCAGCGGGAGTAGAAGAGGTAGTAGCCGCCGGACGGGTTGGCGATGGGCGTGCCGCACCACACGTAGGTGTCGTCGACACCGAAGATGCCCTGCTCGGGATCCACCGGCTTCAGTGCGGCCTGGAAGTCGAGGTCCTCGACGGTGAGGCCGGAGGCGGAGCCCGTGGCGGCGTGCGCCGAGGGGAGGGCGAGCCCCGGACCTGCCATCAGGCCGATGGTGCCGGCCGCCGCCCGGGCGATCAGCCCGCGGCGGGACAGGTGGGCCGGCTCCGGAGCGGGGGCTGCGGAGGCCGACACGGCGTTGTGTTGACGTCTCATGATCGGGACCTTATGCAGCGGGTGCGCTCTTGCACAGAGTTTGGTCTGACCTTTCTTTGTTCAGGTCTTTCGACATTCGGCGGCGGCCTATATGGTCAGACCATAGATCGACCGCTGTGGGAGGCCTCGTATGCGCATCGGACTCTTCGCCACCTGTCTGGGGGACACCATCTTCCCCGACGCGGTGAAGGCGACCGCGCTGCTTCTTGCGCGCCTCGGCCACGAGGTGGTGTTCCCGGCCGGCCAGACGTGCTGCGGGCAGATGCACGTGAACACCGGGTACCAGCGCGAACCCGTGCCCCTGGTACGGAACTACGCCGAGCAGTTCGGCGACCGCTCCATCGACGCGGTCGTGATGCCCTCCGCGTCGTGCGCCGGCTCCGTACGGCACCAGCACCGGATCGTCGCCGACCGGTACGGCGACCCGGCCCTGCGCGACGGGGTCGAGACCGTCAGCGCCAAGACGTACGAGCTGGCGGAGTTCCTGGTCGACGTCGCCGGCACGGTCGACGTCGGGGCGTACTTCCCGCACCGCGTCACGTACCACCCCACCTGCCACTCGCTGCGGATGCTGCGGGTCGGCGACAAGCCGCTGCGCCTGCTACGGGCCGTCGAGGCGATCGACCTGGTCGAACTGCCGGAGGCGGACGCGTGCTGCGGCTTCGGCGGCACGTTCGCGCTGAAGAACGCCGCGACGTCGGCGGCCATGCTGGCCGACAAGCTCACCCACGTGGCGGCCACGGGCGCCGCCGTGTGCACCGCGGGCGACTCCTCGTGCCTGATGCACATCGGCGGCGGTCTGTCGCGGATCCGCTCGGGCACCCGCACCCTCCACCTCGCCGAGATCCTCGCCGCCACCCGCACGTCGCCGTACGCGCTGACGGAGGCCGCGGCGACGCCCCACCCCCTCCCGGAGCCCACCCGATGACCACCACCTTCCTCGGTATGCCCCGCGCCCCCCACGGGGCCGGCCGCCTCCGCGGGGAGCAGCCGTTCCCCCGGTCCGCCGAGGCCGCGCTCGGCGACGACCTGCTGCGCGGCAACCTCCGCAAGGCGACGCACACCATCCGAGCCAAGCGACTGGCCTTCACCGGCGAGCTGCCCGACTGGGAGGAGCTGCGCGACGCCGGCGCGGCGATCAAGACCGACGCGCTGAACCGGCTCCCCGAACTGCTGGAGCAGCTCGAGCAGAAGGTGGCCGAAGCCGGCGGCACCGTGCACTGGGCCCGGGACGCCGACGAGGCCAACGCGATCGTCGCCGGACTGGTCGCCGCCACCGGCAGCCGCGAGGTCATCAAGGTCAAGTCGATGGCCACCCAGGAGACCGGCCTCAACGAGCACCTGGAGAGCCAGGGCATCACCCCGTACGAGACCGATCTCGCCGAGCTGATCGTGCAGCTGGCCGACGACCTGCCCTCGCACATCCTGGTGCCCGCGATCCACCGCAACCGCGACGAGATCCGCGAGATCTTCCGTGCGGAGATCCCCGGCGCGCCGGCGGACCTCGGCTCCGCCCCCGAGGAGCTGGCCGCCACCGCGCGGGCCTTCCTGCGGGAGAAGTTCATGACGGTGCCCGTCGCCGTGTCGGGCGCCAACTTCGCCGTCGCCGAGACGGGCACGCTGGCCGTGGTGGAGTCCGAGGGCAACGGCCGGATGTGCCTGACGATGCCGCGCACCCTCATCACCGTCATGGGCATCGAGAAGGTCGTGCCGACCCACGCGGACCTGGAGGTCTTCCTCCAGCTGCTGCCCCGCTCCTCCACCGGCGAGCGGATGAACCCGTACACCTCGCTGTGGACGGGCGTGACCCCGGGCGACGGACCGCAGGAGTTCCATCTGGTCCTGCTCGACAACGGGCGCACCGCGGCGCTCGCCGACGCCGTGGGCCGCCAGGCCCTGAACTGCATCCGCTGCTCGGCCTGCCTCAACGTCTGCCCGGTGTACGAGCGCGTCGGCGGCCATGCCTACGGCTCGACGTACCCCGGGCCGATCGGCGCCGTGCTCACACCGCAGCTCGCCGGGATGGACGCGGTGAAGCACGACCCCAACGCCTCGCTGCCGTACGCCTCCACGCTCTGCGGCGCCTGCTACGACGCCTGCCCGGTGAAGATCGACATCCCGTCGCTGCTGGTGGAGCTGCGTCATCAGAAGACCGAGCAGGCCCCGGCGGGGGTCGAGCGGCTCGCGATGAAGGCGGCAGCCGCGGTGCTGGGGCGGCCGAAGCTGTACGCGGCGGCGCAGCGGGCCTCCCGGCTCGGCCGGATCGCCGGCGGGCGGGACGGCACGATCACCCGGCTGCCCCCGCCCTTCAGCGGCTGGAGCGACAGCAGGGACACCCCGGTGCCGCCCCGGCAGACCTTCCGCGAGTGGTTCGCCTCCGCGGAGGGCGAGCAGGCGCTGGCCGCGGCGAGCGGTGCCCACCCGCCCCACGACCCCCAGGAGGACGTCCAGTGACCGCCCGCGAAACCGTCCTCGGCCGCGTCCGCGACGCCCTGGCGCTCGCGCCGCAGCAGCCCCAGCCCGTCGAGCGGCGCTACCGGCGCGGCCGGACGCTGCCCGACGACGAGCGCCTGGCCCTGTTCACCGACCGCGTCCTCGACTACCGGGCCGCCCTGCGCACCTGCACGGCGGCCGGTACGGCGGCCACCCTGGCGGACGTCCTGTCCGGCCTCGGCGCCCGCCGGGTGGGCGTTCCCGCCGGCCTGGACCCGGGGTGGCTCGCGGCCTGGGAGGGCACGGTCGTGACGGATCCCGTCACGCGACTGGACGACCTCGACGCGGTCGTCTCCTCCTCCGCGGTGAGCTGCGCCGAGACCGGGACGATCTTCCTGGACGGTTCGGCCGACCAGGGCCGCCGCGCCCTGACCCTGGTCCCCGACGTGCACGTGTGCGTGGTCGACCTCTCCACCGTAGAGACGGGTGTCCCGGAGGCACTCGCCCGCCTGGTCCCCGGCCGGCCCACGACCCTGATCAGCGGCCCGTCCGCGACGTCCGACATCGAACTGGAGCGGGTGGAGGGCGTACACGGCCCGCGCACGCTCGTGGTGGTGGTCCGCACCGATGCGTGAACAAAGCCCGGACCACCACGTGTGAAGCCTCCGGGGACGGGACTCCGCCGTCGTATCGCCTGGTTAGACTGCCCCTGGCCGACAGCCCAGCGCGGACGGAGGACCCGGATGGGGGCACACGGGCAGTCAGTGTCCGACGGCGGCGCGCCGCCGGTGCGCCAGGCGCTGTCCGACAGCGTGTACGAGGGCATCAAGGCCATGATCATGGACCATGAGATCGCTCCCGGCGCCCGCGTCGGCATCGACGCGCTGTCGCGCACACTCGACGTCTCCCCGACGCCCGTCCGTGAGGCGCTGGCACGGCTGGAGTCCGACGGACTCGTCGTCAAGCGCTCGCTGTCCGGCTACCGGGCGACCGAACTGCTGAGCCGCCAGGGGGTGGTGGAGCTGTTCGAGATGCGGCTGCTCCTGGAGCCGCGGGCCGCCGCGCTCGCCGCCCAGCACGCCACCGAGGCGCAGCTCGACGCCATGGAGGCGACCCTGGAGGCGATGCGGGCCCACCCCGGCCCCTCCGGCCCGTACGCCGACTACCGCGACTTCGCCGCCCTGGACCAGCACTTCCACGACGCCGTCGCGCAGGCCGCCCACCGGCCGCTGCTCGCGGACGCGGTGGAGCGGCTCCACTCCCATCTGCACTTGTTCCGGCTCAGCAGCCTCCAGGACAGCGACGACCCGACGCTGATGGAGCACGAGCGGGTGATGCGCGCGGTCCTGCGCCGCAAGCCCGAGCGGGCCGCCGAGGCGATGGCGGAACACCTCACGTACAGCATGGAGCGTCAGCTCGACCGGTTCACCGAGGGCTGATCCGGTCATATACAGCGCGAAGCGCCGGCCGGATCACCCCTCGGTGAACCGGC